>JBEKST010000079.1:0-15301 GCA_049516815.1 Bacteroidales bacterium
GCTGCAAGTGAAAGCCGGACCCAGCACTTTGGTCTGCGGACCGATCGAGGCGCGCAATGCCCAGCAGATTCCAGCCCTGGCCGAAGGGAGCCAGACGGCAGAGGGGCAACCCGCAGCCGTAGCGTAGGCCGCCTCGAGTTGATCGAGCCTCCGGCTCTCCGGATTGGCCAAGCAGGATCCTATGATGGTTCCGATGCCGATGATCCAGATAAACAAACGAATCCCGGCGAACAAGGCAGAAAATCTTCTGACATCTTCATTTTTATTCCAAACCTCTACAGCACGTTCATCCTTTATATCGTATGTATGACGGCGGGAAAGAAGGGATTTGGTGTTTTCCACCATAGCGTTGGCCTGTTCCGAAGAAGCCGTCCCAGTGGTAAATGAAATCTGCTGGATGACATTATCTCCGTTAAAGATCCGTTGGGCAGAAGAGATCGGAATGTAGATCCGTTTTAGTTCATTGTCATTCCTGCTGAAATCCCTGAATATCCCGACAACCTTGAACAAAACTCCGTTCACAGTAATGTATTTGCCCATGGCCACCGTATCTTTTCCCTTGAACAGTACAGATTTAACCTTTTCACCGATCACAGCAACTTTTCGGAAATCGCGGATGTCAATGTTATTAAGGAACCGCCCCTGGAGTATCTCAACCTCTTTAATATACCCGTAATCAGGATGACAGGGCGAAATGAAAAACGAACCATATTGATTTTTATAGGAGACAAGGTTATTACCAAGAAACAGACGCGCAGAGATGCGATCATGGCCTTTGATGGTGTTGTTTAACGAATTGTAATCTTCATTGGTAAATTTAATCTGGCGCCCTGATTTCAGGCCTTTATACTTCATGCTTGTAATTCCGCTGGTGATCCATACACCATTGGTGGCACCTCCCTTGAATTGTTCCGCAACGCCATTTTCCAATCCCTTCCCTGAACCCAGCAGTATCACCAGCATGAAAATCCCCCATGCCACGCTGAACCCTGTGAGAAAGGTTCGAAGCTGGTTCTTCTTCACCGTGTTGAATATCTCCTGCCATTTGTCCAGTTCAAACATCCCCGATCCTTTTAATCATAATTCATATCTCATATTTCATAATTAATTCTGAATTATCTCGGTGATCATTCCGTCCGTAATTCTTATGGTCTTTTGTGTACGTGCGGCGATATCGTGTTCATGTGTAACAATCATCATGGTGATTCCCGTACGGTTGATTTCCTGGAGAATATCCATCATTTCGAGGGAAGTGACGGAATCGAGAGCACCAGTGGGCTCATCGGCGAGGATGACCTTGGGTTTTGTTATCAGTGCGCGGGCAATGGCAATCCGCTGTTTCTGCCCACCCGACAATTCATTTGGAAGATGATGTGCCCATTCCTTGAGTCCCATTCTCTCTAAGTATTCCATGGCGATGAGATTTCGCTTTTTACGGCTCACCTTCTGGTAATATAAGGGCAATGCAACATTTTCCATGGCATTCTTGAAGGAGATCAGGTTAAACGACTGGAAAACGAATCCAAGCAATTGATTCCGCAAAGCAGCAGCTTTTCGTTCATTCAGCTTCCGGATAACTGTTCCGTTTAAATGATATTCCCCGTGATCGTAATTATCAAGGATTCCAAGGATATTCAACAAAGTGGATTTCCCCGATCCCGATGGACCCATCACTGAGACCATCTCCCCGGCTTTTATTTCTAGGTCAATCCCTTTCAGCACATGTAGCTTGGATTGACCCATAACGTATGATTTATGAATATTCTTTATGTTGATCATGCTTTAAAGTAATAATTTTCAATAATAATGCATATTAGACTCATCTATTGCCTAAATGTTACACCTTCAAATTCAAAAAGACTGAATATCAAATTGGAAAAACTCAAATCTTCCGGTTCAAAATTGATTTATATCTGGGGAAAATGAAAATGTTTTCGTTCTGATCCCTTGAATTATCGATGAAATTGGCTATATCAGGGGTTATCTAAGCTGCGCATAGATCTCCTTGATCAGTGCAGCATATGTTGTAAACGAGGTTTTTCCAACCTCTTTCAGGAAAGCCCAGGTTCCCGAGTAACCGGAACCGATCAATTGGAATGACAATCCCATAAGGAATATCCCGAATCCGACAATGACCAGGAAGGCAAAGATATATCCCACTTTCCCGATATCGGATTTTGTTTTTTTGTTATCACCGGCGCCGGGAAATGTTCGTTTTGTCCAGGCATGTTTTGTTTCTTCCGGTGTTGAGCAGATATGAAATGCGAAAGTCGCTCCAATGAAAACATCGAACCAGGGAAACCATTCAACAGGGATGACAGGCCTTACCAACACTATGATGAAAGTGAATGTGGGTAGGTAATAGGGTGCCAGACCAATGAGCAAGGTCCCGAATTCTCCCCCGAAATTTCCTGAATACTGCACCTGCCCTCCACGCCTTGAGGTCACAGTGAATTTATGAATCCTCCGAAAAAAGAGCAACGCCACCAGCGCATGGGTGAGTTCATGTTCGAAAGTGGAAATATAGGGTATCTTTTTGATCACTTTAAAATAGACTGGAATGCCGGCAGCAAAACCACAGGCTAACGGGATCCAAAGATCATTATCACTAGCAATGACGAGCAATGAATTCCAAAAAGCTAAAACCGAACCCGGAATGATGAAAAGTGCAATTAATCCCAGCAGGAAACGCATCTATGTGATTGATAATTGATAATGGATAATTGATAATAAAAGTCACAAAGTGACAAAGTCACAGAGTGGTTGTCATTCGTAATTCGCAATTCATAATCGGTCTTTGTATATTTCAAATTTAAAACAGATCCCATGGATTCCTGATACAAAAAACTTCTGTTTCCTCGTACCGTGAAGCTACGACAATGCGAACACCATTTGCATATTCGCGGAACAGGTCCTGCACAAGCTTCGGGGAGTTGTTATGCGCCGAGAGATGAGAAAGCACCAGGAGACTCAGGAAAGGAGACCGGTAGGTAGTAAAAAGTTCCAGCGCCTGAAGGTTAGACAGGTGCCCATCGTCACCCTGGATCCGTTTTTTCAGGAAGACAGGATAATTGCCTTTCTCTAGCATTGTTTCATCATAATTTGCTTCCAGAAAAACCGCATAGCACTGGCTTAGGTGACGCATCACATGCTCGCAGGCAGTGCCGATATCGGTGAAGATACCAACAATAATCCCATTCCCGTTTACCGTAAAGCTGTGAGGTTCCGATGCATCATGCCGTTTCGGGAAAGCATGTACGCGGAGTTGGCCAATGTATACCGGGATTTTGTTGGAAAAATGTTTCACAAGAGTTGATTCGAGCCTCAGACTGCTGTTACGATGGGTTGCGGCAGTAATGTAAACAGGTAATTTATATTTCCGGGAGATGACTTCCGCACCCCGGGTATGATCAATATGTTCATGGGAGATGAAGATGGCTTTGACCTTTCCCATCGACAATCCAAGCCGGCCTATCCGGCGTTCCGTTTCCCTGCAGGAGATACCTGCATCGATCAGTACGGCTTCACGTTCATTGCCGACATAATAGCAATTGCCGTTACTTCCGGAAGCGAGTGAGGTTATATAGAGGGACATATCGTAAATCAAAATAAAGGTGAAAAAAGCCAGGTAAAAAAAACCTTCTTCATTAGTCCTTTTCCTCTTTCCATGGCACTTTCTTCAAAACATCCCCATTAGGTGAAAACTGAACTTCAACTCCTTCCTTGTCTTTCTTCAAATCCATTTCATAAACGACCCCAGTACCTGGTTTTTCCACTTTGCCCACTTCGGCAATTTTATACCCGGGAAAATTCCTGGCAACGGATCCGTGAAGTTGACCTCATAATTTTTCTTTTCCATCAGGTATTTCATGCCGGTGGCGGAGGGGAACATTTTGGTGAAGGCTTGTTTCACCAGAGCAGGAATCTTATCGGGGGTAATCTTTTGGGAAAAACTCAAAAGGCTGATCAGCAGACCCGCTGAGAGCAGTAAAATGATTCTTTTCATGTGTTGATAATTTTGATTTTAATGGTCAGATAGAAAGACCCGACTATGTGCCAAAATTACATAATATTTTTCACCACACAGGCGCATAGATCACATGCGATCAGTTTGTAAATAAGAGAACCGGGGATTTTTTTGCTCTGTGACTTTGTGACTTCGTCACTTTTTTCTACATTTGAAAAAGATTTATTCCTGATAACCGGAATGATGATCAAGCCTGATAATAAACTTTAAAAATATTCAAATCATGAAAAAATGCCCGACTCTTATACCGGCAGTCGTCTGCTTAGTAGTACTTACAGGCTGGCTTAATGCATCCGGCCAGACTTCATTCCAGAAAACATACTCAAACGGAGAATACCTGATCGGATATGATATCGGCTTCTATAACGGTTATTATTATATCACGGGAGCTTCCAGGACAAATACCCATTCAAGGTTATTCCTTGAAAAAACCAATACTTATGGAGACAGCATCTGGAATTTATACTATAACGCAAATACATCGCTTACAGGAAAAAAAATCATCTCCCGGAACAGTGATCTTTATGTTGCAGCCAACAACTATTCAGCGACCGGGAACACTAAGGGATTGTTAGCCAGGATTAAGGAAAACGGAGATGTCATATGGAGCAGGACATTCGGTACAACTGATTCACAATTATTTAATGATGCCGTCATGATTGATGACTCAACTATTGCAGTTACAGGAACAATCACTGGAGCCGGAGCAGGGGGGAAAGACATCCTCGTGACTTTGATTGATACTTCAGGGTTGGTAAAATGGTTTAAAACCTTTGGAACCACGGCTGATGAGGTAGGTAACGCAATTATTAAAACAAGCGATACAAGCCTTGTCATCGCCGGAACTACCAATTTCCAGGATCCATCGGGAGATATGCTGGTTATGAAAATATCTATGTCAGGCTCTTTTAAATGGGCAAAAACCTATAACTTAATTTTTCCGGATTACCCATATTATTACTCAGATCAAAATTCCACTGATATAATGGAAACAATAACCCATTTTCTTGTCGTGGCCGGCTCAACAAAAACAGGTGAGTTCAGTCCTACGGATCAACAATGGAGCCCGGTAATCCTTAAACTTGGACTCGACGGGTCACTCATTTTTTGCTATGATTATACCATAAACAGTGGAAATAATCAGGCATATCAGATACTGGAAATTCCGGACGGATCATATGTTCTTCTGAATAGCATGAGCAATGATGCGGGGGCATTGCTGAAAACCAATACATCCGGAATAACTGACTGGTGCCATGCATATGGCCATTCGCCCTTTACTTTTCCTGCTAATGCAGTATGTGGTTCAGGCGGAGCATTTGTCATGACCGGATCAAAAAACTCACAGATCGATACGGTGCTATTTCTTGTAAAAACAAATTATCAGGGGTTAAGCGGGTGTTATGATTACGATTATTCGGGATATGAGAATCTTGACCAACCGGTAGTAAATCCTATCACATTTTCGTCAGCAAATATTTCCGGCAGCAGCGATTTTCCACTGGAACTGCAACACAGAAGCTCAAGCCTATATATTATTTGCGAAACGGTCACGGGTGTCGAATCAAAAGAAGAAACTTTTACCATTTACCCCAATCCTGTGACAGATTATCTTTATCTTGATAAGATTCCGGGAATCAAAGATTACACAATTCAGGATTGTTCGGGGAATAAAATTCTATATGGTGATTCAAAGATCGTTGATCTCAGGAAAATCGACCCCGGAATTTATTTTTTACGTGTTGCGACTGACAAGGGTGTGTTCAGCTTTAAAGTAGTAAAAATAGAACGGTAAAAATTTACAATAACAGGAAACGATAAATAAAGTAAAAAACACGCCATTTCACCAGCACCCCAACTAATTAATCTACCCGTCCGCTTGTCTGCCTGTCCGCTTGTCAGCACATATCCTTGCCTTTGTTCCACAATCAAGAAACCGTCTTATGAGTATTAAAATCAATGCGATTCTAACCGTCGCGACTGGCATGGTGGGAAAAGGAATATTGCACGAATGCCTGCTTTTTCTGCCTGGGCGTATAATCCATCGGCAAGAAGGAACCCGAATATACTAATATCTCTTGCACCCTGACGATAAACGTTGCCCGGACCCTAAGCAAACTAAATCCCGAAATGACCTTTTGTTACGTTTCAAGTGCCGGGACCGACACCACCGAAAAAGGAAGGATAATGTGGACCCGGGTGAAAGGAAAAACGGAAAACAACCTGACGAAAATACCATTCAGGGCGGCATATGCATTCCGGCCTGCCTTTATGTTACCAACAAAAGGACTAAAGAATGCGTTGTTCTTTTACAAATATATTACCTGGCTTTACCCTATTGGCCATCCGCTGTTTCCCAATTCCTTCGGCACCCTGAAAGAAGTAGGACTGACTATGATAAATTGCGTGATTTTGGTTCTGGAATAAAGGTGCTGGAAACGAAGGACATCGCAACATTGGCAATGAAAAATAAAAAGTGGAAAATTATTTCCAGATCCTTATTGTCTAATGCCTTTTTCCTAATGCCTTTTTCAACGACAAATAATCCAGGTAATAAAGCATCCGGATGGAGAAGCTGTTGGTTTGCGCGGAGTTGAGTGTATTGCCGAGGTTGTTCCAGTAATCATCCGAAACCACCTGATCCTGGGTATTGATCGAATTCTTCCAAACCACACTAAGTTCGCTGCCGGGGGCAAAGTACCAGACGAATTGCAGATCGACCGTGAAGGCATTGAAATTGATGTCGTGATTTTGATTGTAATCGCTTCTGTTCAAAGTGCCGTTGCTGTTCAGGGTATAGTATTCAAGATATTTCGCCATCGACCAGTAATGCCGCGCCCTCAGCGACATCGAGGCTTTGGTGTTGAAAATATAGGTTATCGTTAGAATATTGTTAACAGTGGTTACATCCCGTCTTCCGAAATAAGTGATGACATTGAAGAGTGAATCATTAATAGTATTTACCCACCCGTGATCGTTCAGGTTCACGTCGTAACTGGCACTCAGGGTGACAGCGAAACGGTCGGAAAAGCGTACCCTCGGCGTCAGCGTGACCGTATACCGGAAATTTTCGGTCGAAGGGCAATTCATCAGGAACAGGGTCGTCAACAGTCGGAAAGGTTTTCTTGTATTGGTTCCCAGGTTCCAGGTGAAAGTATAATATAACGGCTTTTTGTAGACCAATCCCCAGGTTCGGGGTTCATAATAATCGTGATAGCCGTATGGAAAAATCCCTGCCTCAAGATAATTGCTCCAGAAATTATTAAAAGTCGTGGTATTGTCTGCCAGGACCTGTACCCCTTCGAATGAATAAGGCTTGTACAGGGTAAGATAGTTCACCACGAATTCAGACCGGTTGTTGAGGATCTTCCAGAACGGGTCTAAAATGAGCCAGTTCAGCTTCATCTGGTTCACTGCTTCATTGTTGTTGGTGAGGAATCCCATGTCATTCGGGTTATAATGATTATCGATTTCTTCCCGGGCGAACTGGAACTGAAACTTCCCTGCTGACTTTAAGAATGCCACTAAATAATCATGTCCGAAATCCGGTTTGATTTTGTTTTCATATTTCTGGCTAATATTCAGCCGGCCAAAGACTGCATAGATGCTTTTCTTGTTGTATAGCTGTGTTTCGATTCCCGTAACATTGGCTGAGTAATGGTCATCCGGGGTATAGCAGTTGGTATTGATCAGCGTGATATACGAATTGTGTTTCAGGTTCTGGTCAAATACAAGGATGTTGTAATTGGTGAAAGGCTGGGTGGCTATTTTCCTGGATGCCCCGGTGATGGTATCCTGAACGGTGCCCCAGGTGTTGGTGGTCATGGCATTGAAAAATCCGACGCCAAACCCTTTCGAATTCCGTCCGGAGATCTTGGTTGCATTGATGATCCGCGTTTCATCCGGGTTTGTCGTCACTTTCTCATTTGCTTTCAGGCTGTCGTAAGGTGCATTATAGTTCCTCGGCGTACTCCCGATCCTTCGTGTGTAGAAGATCCCGCATTTATTGAACATTTCAGTAGCTTCAGTAAAAAACTGCCGGCGTTCGTCATATCGCACCTCGAATGGAGTTAAATTCAGTATCTGGTCATCCGACTGCACCTGGCCGAAGTCGGGGATCAGCATCATGTCGAGCGTGTAACTTTCGTTGATCCCATAACGCAGATCAAGTCCGCCGCGCAGGAAATAAGACCAATTTTTGTTTTCCGGCATCTTCTCTGCGTACCCTGAGATGTATGGCGAAAAGGAAAGTCGCACGGGAGGACTGATATGGTTGATCCCAACGAGTTGCCCGTAATAACCGAAGATATTATTGTCTTTATTATCCACCCACGACCAGGTTGACCATTCGTTTCTCCGGTGGAAATTCCTCCACATGTTGAATCCCCATATCTGGTTTTCGATCTTTGGGAATCGTAGAGCTGAATAAGGGAATTTGACCTCCGCCACCCAGCCCTGGTCTGTTATTCTCGAGGCGTTCTCCCACACTGCATCCCAGGTAATGTCAGTGCCCACGGCCGAATATTTACAGTCGTTCTGCAAACCGCTCGGGGTGACCTTGAATTCGAACATGTTCAACCCGTCGTTGTATGGCAATATATCAAACGAAATATAGTCGGTGGTGAGGGATTCGACCTGGTCTCTTCTTCCCAGTTCCTTGCAGATGCTGTCGGGATGCGAGTCAAACATGACGGCAAAGACATACAGTGCCTGATCGTCGTAAGCGAACCTTACTTCGGTAATAACCGACGGGACTGTTCCATTCCGGGGAGAGTATTCGACAAAGCCGCTCGCCACCGGACAATCTTTCCAGAAGGGCTCGTCCATGATGGCATCAATTTTTGGCGGAGTAGAAATGCGAATGGCCCGGATGGTTTTTTTTGCCTTAAAGAGTGAATCAGGAATGGATTGCTGAGATTGGGCGATTCCGATGCTGCTGACCCAGGAGAGAATGAAAAAGACAAGAAACAGCCGAAAAAATTTAGCCCATTTTAGTCCTCTAAAGGAAGTCGGCACTTTCATCAGTCATTAATCTGAATCAAAGAAAGAAAATTCATCCGGAACGACAAATTTTATTCTATATATTGACGCTTTCCCTCGATAAATGTTACAGATGAAAAGATTAAGATGAAAATTGAAAATGAGGGATGGTAAATTCACTGCTCACCCATTTTCACTGATGTCATCGACAGTGAACCAGCTATAATTTAATCGTTAAAAAAAATCACCTTTTCATTTTCCTCTTGCAAGGCCAAAACATAGAGCAGGAATAAAAAGTACTCGGAAATAGGAATGGCATTGAGTTTAGTGAGTTTTTTTTCAAAGGTTTTGTGATTCGTGCCTTTTTTATGCGTATCTTTATAGAATGGAGGTTCTTTTAAAGTAGCAAAGTATCTTCTTTTATTTTTTGCAGATACTAAAATGATCTTTTATAAGTTTTGATTATCAGAAGGATTAAGTATTAGATTGATAAAAAACCGGATAATGATGAAAAAAGACGTATTGGAAAACAGGATGAATCTTACAAATCACCAGTTAAAAGTTCCACATGCAAAATTATTGTCAGGATCCATTCAGAATAAATTTCCCGTCATTCTTGACGGTGGGAAAACGATCATCTTTATCTCAGATAAAAGCAAAGAAGCAGAAACCATAAAACGTTATGAACTTAGAAAAAAACGATAATACGCTTCTTTAATCCCGACCTTTTTTTATTTCCGATTCAGTTTCCACTCCCACAGGTTCCCTTTTGCAGGAGTTCTGTGTTAGACCGGAGAAGCAGTTTCATAAAATTTTCGAATCTTTTGGAATCATATACGATTGCTTTGATAATTCCGTTAATTTTGGCGACCAATAAAATCCCAAATACTACTATATGAAAAAAACTCATTCCTGGATAATGATCGCGTTCTCCGCGATGATGCTCTTATTCAATTATTCCTGCAACAACAATAAAAAAACAATGAACGCCGAATACAAGATACCGGCCTTTGACCGTTCCGGTATTGATTCCACAGCAAAACCCTGCGATGATTTTGATCAGTTTGCTAACGGAAACTGGAAAAAACATAACCCGATCCCAAAAACCGAAGGTGCATGGGGAGCGTTTAATATCCTTGATAAAGAGACCCGTGAAGTAAAGATCAAGGGGATTGTCAAAGAGCTCCTGGACCAGAAAGATCTTAAAAAAGGCAGCGACGCCCAACTCATCACCGGTTATTACCACTCATACATGGATACTATGACCATCGAAAAACGCGGTATTTCTCCCATCATGCCGATGATTGATAAGATAAATGCCACAAAGAATGCATCGGAACTGATTGCGCTGGCCGGCGACCTTGCAAAATACGATGTCAGCAGCCCGTTTATGGTATATATCAACGCCGACGACCGTAATAGCAGGATGAATGCTATTTTCATGGGACAGGATGGGTTGTCGCTGGGTGACCGCAATTATTATGATAATATGGATTCAGCCATGGTGAAAATCAGGGCAGAATTTGTAAAACATGTTGATAAAATGTTTGCAATGGCCGGCTGGAAAGTAAACAATCCGGGAATAACTATTCTTGGATTCGAAACCAAACTGGCCCTAATTCAGCTGAAGAATTTTGAACTCCGCGACCCGGTTAAGATCTACAATAAAATTTCGTTTATCGAACTTCAAAAACTGGCGCCGGAGATCAACTGGACCGGTTATTATAATAATTACGGACTAAAGACCGACACCGTGGTTGTTTGGAATAAGGATTACCTGAAAAACCTCGACCTGCTGGTCAAACAAACCCCGGTGGATGTGTTGAAAATCTATTACAAGTGGCAGGTCATTTCTGGCTTTGCCGGCGGATTGCCCGAACAATTCAGCAAGGAATCGTTTCATTTTTTCAATACCGTCATGTACGGGGTGAAAGAACAGCGCCCCCGCGAAGAACGTGCGATCATGAGTGTAAACCACAGACTGGGTATGCCTTTGGGAAAACTCTTTGCCGCTAAATATTTCCCGGAATCATCCAAGAAAAAAGTTACCGGAATGATCGAGAATGTACGCACGGTATATGGAGAACGTATCGAAAAACTCACCTGGATGAGCGCAGCAACGAAAGCAAAAGCCCAAAAGAAACTGTCGCAATTTACCTGGAAGATCGGTTATCCCGATAAATGGAAAGATTATTCCAGCATCGACATCCAATCCGATAAGCTGATCGAAAACATGATAAACATTGACTTATGGAAACACAATGACATGATTGCGAAAGCAGGAAAACCGGTGGATAAATCGGAATGGATGATGACGCCCCAAACCATCAACGCCTATAATAATTCAAATAATAACGAGATCGTTTTCCCGGCAGCGATTCTTCAGCCTCCATTCTTTAATCCTGATGCCGACGATGCCATCAATTACGGTGGTATCATCAGCGTGATCGGGCACGAGATGACGCATGGCTTTGATGACCATGGAGCACAATACGACGGAGAAGGAAACCTGAACAACTGGTGGGCTCCCGAAGACGCGAAAAATTTTGCTGCACTCGGCGAGAGGCTGCAAAAATATTTCGACTCATTTGAAGTCACCAAAGGGTTTAAAATCAATGGAAAACTCACCCTGGGCGAAAACATTGCCGACCTTGGCGGATTGACGCTGGGGTACTATGCCCTTGTAAAATCGATGGAAGGAAAGAAAGCGCCGGAACCCATTAACGGATTTACCTGGCAACAGAGGTTTTTCCTGGGCTGGGCACAGGTGTGGCATGAAAATATGACCAAAGAAAGCCTCATCAGCCAGGTTCAAACCAACGAACATTCACCGGCCCGCTGGCGTATCAACGCTACCCTGGCGCAGATGAAGGAGTTTTCGGATGCATTCGGATGCAAAGGGAAAATGGTTGTCACCGATGCCGACCGGATTATGATCTGGTAGACAAAAAGAATACTCGAATATTGATCAACGAACTTTGAAATCAGATCGAAATTCAAAACTCGTTGATCAATATTCGATTGTTCAAAAAAGATCATTGACCAATCTTTGTTTATTAAAAATAAGTCGTAATTTTGCCGTCCCAAAAATCTTCCTCCTTAGCTCAGTTGGTTAGAGCATCTGATCCGCCAAAGACGGAAGGGTCACCGGGAAAGAAGTAAAGAAAAGATAGTCCTCCTTAGCTCAGTTGGTTAGAGCATCTGACTGTTAATCAGAGGGTCGCCGGTTCAAGTCCAGCAGGGGGAGCGAAGACAAATGCGAAATGTGAAATGCGAAATGTGAAATACTTCGCACTTTACATTTCGCATTTTGCGTTTTGGACTTTCCACTTTATTTCAGGGATTCGATCAATCGATCCCGAGTACTCGGGACGATCAACGAGTTCTGATTTCCGATCAAACTTCAAAATTCCCTGATCTAATGATCGAGTATTCATATCGGTTGCAACTTTGAGCAGTAAGGGGAGCAAGACTTGACAAGCCGGTAGAAATGTCAGCTTTTTCTTTTCCTGGCAAGGTACCTCGCGATTGCAACTTTTCTCGTTTCTAACATGATCTTCTTCATTAAGTGCCATCAAAAAAAGCGAATACCACTATCAATGAGGATGTTTCCAATTTGCAACTTTATCTGGGGGTCACTTCAATTGGATTGAGTGATTAAAACTATCATCGGATCTTGGCCAAGATTGGTCTTGTTAAATTAGCCGAAAGTGGTCACTTTAAACGGCTTTTCCAGTTACAGATGTGCTCCTTTCATCGGGATTCAATTACTGTTTAAAAAATTTGTCTTCCGATCGGCTATGCTGTATTTTTGATGTAAATTCAAGAAACATGAAAACTCCGTTCTTTTCCAGGTCCGATGCCAGACGACTAAGGAAGGCATTGATCCTTCTGTTGGTTGCATTGGTAATAATTGCCATTTCGATTCCCGGGATGATTTTATCCAAAGGCAATACAGTGTTTGCCCTCATGTATTTTGCCGGGTTTACCTTGTTTTTTTATGCCCTTCTGCATCCCTGGCAAAAAGTAAGTTATTATGCCATAAGCATCCCGATATTCTTAGTATTACTAATACTCATTATTCAAGATCCCAGTATTTTTTTAAAAATGGGGAATGTCGAAAAACTATCTGGTCATGGGGCTGAAAATCTTGCGTGGGCCATTGGAGGTATATTCTTTGCCGACATTATTGCGGGCATTATTGGCATTATTCGAAGTCGGATGTTTAAGTACGATGGTGATAACGACAAATGAGATCCGGCAAGAAATTTAATGCCTTACGGCTTTGTTTTTACATTTCAAGACATCAACTGCATATTTGAAGTTTCGGGAAGCAATTGGAACAGATAACAAGTTGCAACTTTGTGCAGTAAGGGGAGAAAAAGCCGGTACCAATCCGGCTTTTTTTGTATTATATCTATATCCTTTATTCTTCTGACAGTTATCTTCACTATGTCGGATATACTTCTGATCATGACCAAAGGCCACTGACCACAATTCCCCTGACAGAATTACTTATACCTCAAAACACAGACCTTGGAAGATCGCTGCTAATGACTCGAGTTAGGTGCTAATGACCACCATTATTCTTTTTTATTCTCATTATCCACATTAAGGTTCCGCCGGTTATTGCCCCGTACAATAATGCACCCAGAATGAATGCCCAGACAGATACCATGGTTATCATAAAGCAAATTCCCCAACCTAATGTGCTGGCCAGTACCTAAAAAACACCACGCGAAAAGGATTTGTTCAAAATTGGCCATTGAATAAAACCGGCAACTAATCCTGCGAGAGCATAGATCAGGGATTCGCCGGGAGGATTTCCCGGCGTTTCATATTCAAAGAATTTTATTTCTCCCCGGTTGATTCCCATTTGGGATAAAATAATACCCGAAATCAGCTCAATTACAATAAATCCAATGATCAGTGCATATATCCAAAGTGCAGGCACATTGAATAGTTTCTTTAAAAATGATCTTTGAAATAAACCCACAGCAAGCCCCAGAACAGCTCCGGCAGCAATATGCCCGAGTGTTTGTGAAAGGGGTGTTCCCCAGTCATGCTGGGTAAATCCGAAGGCACCATGAATGAGGAGCAAGACAATTTCCCCGGCAATATATCCAAGAATTATTATTACTAGGCTTAATAATGTCCAATAAATCCAGAAATGGAATTTTTCTTTGTTGGTTTTAACTGCCATGGCGATTGTGTATGGTATTTTGTCATCGGCAAGATCACTCCATTTATTTTGCCTTCAATTTTTTCAGGGCTTCGATGCCGCTTTGGCTGTTGGGATTCAACTGCAGCGATTTCTCATAATTCATGATTGCAAGTTCCTTTTCCCCTGCAGCAGCATACGCCTCTCCCAGACTGTCGTAAGCATTCCAGGATTCAGGAAATGCTTCGACATTCATTTTAAAAACGGCAATAGCTTCCTTCATCTTCTTCGAAAACAGGTATTCATACCCTAATGCATTCATCTCCTCCTCTGACAGGTAGTAGTCAGCCATGTTAGCCTGAATTTCTTTGAATTTTGCATAGCCGGCATCTATCCCTGATTTCTGAATAGTCTCACGCACTACGTCCGCGACCGATGTTTTCAGATAATGCAGCAGGCGTGCAACCACAAGCCTGTTGCAGCCATCAACCGTTGAGACATTAAAGGCCCTAAAATCCGGCATGGTTGAATTTTGCAGATCAGCAATAACCCATTCCCCGCTGCGATTGCAAATCACGAAATGTACATAACCCGTCATCAGATAATCGGCGTACAGCATATAATCTGCATCCTGTGGATTCTTTTTGACATAATCCCTGAAATCGCGCGCCAGGTCCCACATTTTTTTCATTTCATTCGGCCCTTCCTGAGAGGTTTTCAGCAACAGGGCATCCTTTGAAGGTAGTGCCTTGCACAAACCAGCATCGCTGATCAACTTAATAAGTCCGGATGCGCCCTCGGTGTTCGCTTCACCGTTAGCACGCAAGGGGAAAACGATGAGCGTGGATTTTTTGAAATTTTCCTTAAATAATTTCTGGCGATCAGGGATTGGCGCTCTTTCGTTATCAGGCGGAATACCGCTTCTTTCGTTCATTATCGCTGCCATTTTGCCCGGTTTGGCGTTTTTTGCGGTTTCCTCATTAAGCCCCATCTGCGGGCCGAGCCTTTGTGCAAGGAGCATCGAGAAGCCGAGAGGGTCAGGATCCCCGACTTGTTTGAATGCTTCATCCTGCGGGCCAATGAGATCAGTCCACACCAATGCACCGGTTTTATCCACCACGATCCCTATGATC
>JBEKST010000080.1:0-13650 GCA_049516815.1 Bacteroidales bacterium
TACCATTTCCATGTTCCTGGTTTATAAGAAAGGGATCAAGTATGACGGCACCAACCCCACCCTCCTTTATGGTTACGGCGGATTTAATGCATTGATGACCCCCAACTTCAGCATCGCCCGTACAATCTTCCTCGCAAATGGGGGAATATATGCCGTTGCAAACCTCCGCGGGGGTGGCGAGTATGGGGAAGCCTGGCATAAGGCAGGTATAAAGGAAAAGAAACAGAACGTGTTCGACGATTTCATCTCCGCTGCCGAATACCTGATCAGCGAGAAATACACCAGCCCGGAGAAACTTGCCATCATGGGAGGCTCCAACGGGGGCCTGCTCGTTGGCGCCTGCATGACCCAGCATCCTGAATTGTTCAGGGTGGCGATCCCGCAGGTAGGTGTGATGGATATGCTGCGTTACCACAAATTTACTGTTGGCAGGACCTGGGCAAGCGATTACGGCACCAGCGATACAAAAGAGGGATTCGGATATCTTTATAAGTATTCGCCCCTCCACAACCTGAAAAAAGGCGTGCAATATCCTGCTACCCTTGCCACTACCGGCGACCACGACGACCGGGTGGTTCCCATGCATACCTTCAAATTCATATCCACCCTGCAGGAAGATCAGGCAGGCGACAACCCAGTGCTCGTGCGTATCGAAACCAAAGCCGGCCACGGAGGAGGGAAACCCACCACGAAGGTGATCGACGAAGTCACCGATATTTGGTCGTTCGTGATGTATAACCTGGGAATGACGGTGAAGTAGAACGGCACACGGTACACGTCACACGTCACACGTCAATTGTTAACAGCATAGAACCGTGTACCGTGAACCGTGTACCGTAAAAAAAAGTTATCAACAACCGTATTACTTTTTCGAATAAGTCCGATTAATGCTTGTAAATGCGAAGCATGATCAATTTTTCGGATGACGCAATTTTAAAAGGCCTGAAGGAAAAAAATGCTGACAGTATCCGCTATCTTTACCGGGAATATTTTCCCCTGACGAAATCCATTGTCGAAAAAAATTCCGGAAGCTATGAAGATGCTGAAGATGTTTTCCAGGATGGGATCATTGTATTGTATCAGAAGATTCTCTCGGGACCGCTGACGCTGAATTGTAGCCTGAAAACCTTTTTCTTCTCCATCTGCAGGAACATTTGGATGCAGCGCCTCGACCGGAAATGGCGTTTGCTTTACCAGGATGACCTCGTGAATGAATCCATAGAGGATTATGATGCCATCCCGATCGAGATAAACGAGGAAAAGTTGGAAAAAACGAGGCTGTATCAGCTTCATTTTCTGTCACTGCCTGCCGACTGTCAAAAAATTCTCAAGATGTTCCTTTCGAAAGCCAGTCTGAAAGAAATTTCAGCATGCATGGGGTTCAAAAACGTTCATTATGCAAAAACCCGGAAGTACTTATGTAAGAATATGCTCCGCAAGAAAATCTTAAAGGATCCACGCTACAAAATGTTTTTACATTATGAGTGACAGGAAAAAACTTCCGGAACTTATCGACCGCTTTAATAACGGGAAATTAACAGGAGAAAAGCTAGCTGCCTTTCTTGAGATGCTGAAAACCAATCCCAGGCTTAGGGAAGAGGTCAGGCTCGATAGTGAGCTAAATGAGATCCTGGCGAATGTGGATATTCTTGAATTACGGCAAAAGATCCTCTCTGTACAAAAGAACCGGAAAAAAAGAAAAGGGATGGATCTCCATTTCTTCCTGCTTGCAGCTTCCTTGCTGTTGCTTATTGGAATAGAGGCACTTCTTATCATAAATTACACACACCGTAATCATTCCAATAATACTACTCTGATTCCCAAATACCAGCCAGACTCAAAACGACTGACTGTAAATAACAAGGTTGAACAGGCAACAATCAAAACGAAAACTGTAAACAAGGAAAAAAAGATCAGGGACCGGAAAACAGAAAATAAGCTTGCTGCCAGTTTCAGGAAAAACCCTTCCTTTGAAAATATGATCGGGTCAACGAGGTATGCAGGATATTTTAGAATGGATGCTCCTTTAATTGGCCATCGCTTCAGCGAAAAGGCAGAAATCATGTTTGAATGGACCCAGGATGGACATGCCGAAATCGAATTGAAGATCATGGATAACACCGGGACAATCATTCATGAATCCAGGTTACTTAATAAAAATAAATATTCTCTTCCTCCGGGGACACTTAATAGGGGGCTATACTACTTCAAGGTATTGCAGAATGATGAGATCATTTTTTTCGGGAAATTTATGGTTGAATAGCGGAATAAGTTCATGGTTAACAATCCCTATGTTTTTTTCTCTTTGCGTCTAATCTTATCCCTGATATTTCTGACAATCGTTGTATGCAAAACTTATAGCCAGGAACCAGGGGAAAGTATTTCCGGTGAAGTTTTAAAGAAAGCGAATCATTGCTTTGAAAAACGACAATACGACAGCGCTGTTTTGTTATATAAGGAATTCCTTTCCGGAAGCGGGTTATCTCTGAACCGGAAAGATAAAGATAACGGAAACCGACAGGACAAGGATCTGGAAGCCCAGGTCTCCATGCAGATTGCAAATATTTATACGCTGGAGGAAGAATATTCATCTGCAGAATCCTGGTACAACAAAGCCCTTAACCTGGCTGACAGCTGGAGTAGACTGAAAGCAGAAATTTATCAGAATCTTGGTAGTTTATTCTTTTTTAAAGAGCATTATGAATATGCGATCCTTTATTACCAGAAGTCATGGATCATCTATTCGAAAGAGCCCGCAAGAAACTCAGGCAGGATAGTTGATCTGCTTATCAGCCTTGGCACAGCATATTCGGGGAACGTTGAGTATCAGAAAAGCTTATTCTGTTTCCGTAAGGCCGATTCTGTCCTGAAAATTTCAAAGAAAAATGATCCATTGCAGAATGCAGCGTTGAACATTAATATCGGCGAGATCCTGGTCAAGCTTGATGTGCCTGCAAAAGCCTTGTATCGCTACCGATCAGCCTGTGAACTTGCATCCGGAAGCAGCATTTCATCGACCAATATCAGGATCACATCCAACGAAGGTATGGCGGAGTGTTATACACGGCTCGGGCAGATGGATTCAGCCATGGAATGCCTGGCAAATTGCCTGAGGCTGATAAAATCAACCGGTACAAACATGAAGTATGACAGCTCCAGAATTTATCTTTTCATGGGAGATGTTCAGGCCCGCCAGGGAGAATGGGAAAAATCCATGAAATATTATTATCAGGCCTTGGCGACTCTTCTTTCGGATTCAATAGATTTCAGTGTCGAGGAAGCAAATTTAAGCAGGCATGAGCCTGACCTTCTTGATCTTTATAAAATTTACGGGCACATGGGCACAAGTCAGCTGCGGTCAGCAATTCAGTCAGACTTAGACACAGTTTCCTTATCCCGTTCTTTTTCTTATTTTCTTAAAGCGCTAAAGATCTGCGATCATATCAGCAAGGATTTCGGGCAGGGTACTTCCCGGATGACATTTCATGAATCAACAAAATCGATCCTGGCCGGGGCCATAGAATCCGGTTTCCTGCTTGAAGAAAAAAAGGGCACAATGGACTTTGATGATCTTTTTTCCATGGCTGACGCAAACAAAAACAGGATATTGATAGAAGACATGGAGGAAAACCGGTCCATGTCACTTTCCGGGGTTCCTGATTCCATCTTGAAAAAAATAAGAGAGCTGAAAGATGAGATTGTTTTTTATTCCAGGAAATATATTAAAGAAGATTCTGCACCCGGCACCTCTCCAAATGCAGAATTGGATGAACTGCAGAACAAAGTGATCGACCTTAAGCTGAAACTGGATCAACTAAGAAAAAAGGTCGATCAATATTCCCCGGAATATCCTTTGCAAACACAGCAGGAAAGGAAGGTTTATCCTTCATGTATTATAAAAAGTTTAAGGAATGATGAAGCAATGCTTGAATATCTCTGTTCTGATTCCGTCATCTATTTATTATTGATCCGGCCTGAAGGGTTATCGATGAAGAGAGTTATTCTTCCCTTCTCTTTTAATTATGTCTTAAGGGAATGTTTGCATCAATTAAAAGGTGCAGGAATCAGGAACTTTACATATTTGAGCCATACCTTATACAATTACCTCATCGCTCCGGTGGAGCCTCTGTTAAAAAATATCCGTTGCCTCATCATCATTCCTGATGAGGAGCTTTCGCTTTTCCCTTTCGAAACCCTCATCCGTGAAGATCCCATAGAGGCTTCAGGCAAGAATACAACATCCTGGCATTACCTGCTCAGAGATTTCGAAATCATTTATCATTTTTCCGCTGAATCCTGGTTCAAGGATACAGCAAATGCCGGACTACTTAAAACATCTTATCGTTTTGCCGGTTTTGCGCCTGGTTTCAGAAATATTGCCGATAAACCTGGTTCACTGAATCCTCTTCCCTTCGCTTTAAAGGAAGTCACAGGAATTGCAGTATTGTTCGGACAGGTTCCCAGGCATCAACCGGTCTTTCTTGACACCTCTGCAACGGAAAAAAACTTTAGGTTGTATGCGCCCGGAAACACCCATATCCATATCGCAACACACAGCCTCATCTCCAAAGGAGACCCGATGAACTCAGCTCTGATTTTTTCAAAAAGCAATTATCCAGGTGGACAGCAAGATAAAAATGACGGACTCCTTCACCTCGATGAGATCAGCAATCTGCGGCTGGATGCTTCACTGGTGGTACTAAGTGCCTGTGCTACCGGGAAAGGCAAGGTCACGCGTACGGAAGGAGTGCTCGCCCTAGCCCGTGGCTTTTATCTGGCGGGTGCCTCAAATGTGGTTTATTCACTCTGGAGCATACCGGATCATCTCACGGGCGAGTTCATGCTGAATTTTTACCGGAGTTATTTTTACCTAAAAAGCTATAGTGCCGCCTTACGTGAAGTTAAGCTGAAGATGATCTCCAGGCCAGAAACCTCGATGCCCTACATGTGGGCAGGAATAGTGCTCCTCGGAAGAAGGTAACTGATAATTTCGTAACGCGTCACGCGTTAAGCGTTACGAATTCTTCGCTACTTAACAATAATTTCCTACTTTTGAGCCACCAATCAATAGCATCCTACTTTGATTTATGAATCACCTATTGAAACTGATAAAAAACCACCCTTATGAGTTATTGACGGCTGCGGCGATTATCATTTTCTTTTTCTTCAAACTCCACGACGTTAGCATCCCCTACCACTGGGATGAAATGGGTGTATATGTTCCGGCTGCATTACAGATGAAAGACACAGGCCACATCAGCCTTTTACCAGGATGCATCGACCCACTCTTTTCCCGCGGCCATCCCCTGCTGTTCACCTTCTGCAATGCCCTGATCTTTAAAATCTTCGGCGATACCTTCATCGTTGGGCACCTCTTTGCACTCTTCCTCGCAATTATAACGCTTGTGATGTTTTTTTTCGTTGCAAAAAGCCTCTTCAACAGGAAGGTGGCTTTTTTTGCCACCGCCATGCTTTCGTCCCAACCCATCTTTTTCTCCTTATCGGTTCAGCTCCTCCCGGAGATGATGCTCACCTTTTTCACGCTGGGGAGTATTTATGGGATCCTGAAAAAAAAATGGACCTTCTTTGCCCTTTTCGGATCCCTGGCCATGCTGACCAAAGAATCAGCCATTGTCATCCCGGCCACTGCATTGATCGTATTATTCATTGAATCTATCCGGGATAAAGATTTCTTTACCCTGAAAAGGTTCCGGCTGTTTCTATTGGGGGCCACACCCTTGTTCGTGTTCGGATTTTTCCTCATCATCCAGAAAATCCAGAACGGCTGGTTCCTCTTTCCCGAGCACATGCAGTATATCCATTGGGAGACGGAAAAACTTTCAAAAGGAGCGGCACGTATCTTCCAGGATATGTTCATCTGGCAAGGAAGGTGGATGATCGGGGTTACATTTCTTGCCGGAATTGTATTGGGCTTTTTTTCAAAGCTCTTAAAGACCGGTCCGAAGGGGAAGTTCATCCTCACTTTTGCCCTGTTCATCCTGTTTGCATTCATATTTGCCGATATCAACTATTACCTGACCCGCTACATTCTTTATGTTGTACCGTTTATTGTGCTGGGTGGCACCTATACAGCATTCCTGATCTTTGAAAGAATTTTCTCCAACCTCAAAATGATGCAATGGGTAATGATCATCTACTTCAGCGCTTATGGAGTGAGCCTTGGACATACCAATATGTACACATATCAGAATACCTGCGATATGTCGTATAAGATGGTTGTGAAAGTCTCCCTCAAGGCCATACACTGGGCCGAACAAAACTGGAGTAAGGATACAATTGAGGCAAATTTCCCGATCTTCCAGGGCATTCAGGATCCCAGGAATGGTTACCTGAAGGGAAAACCGATATCTTTTTCAGTCAATTTTATGAAACCCACAAGATATGGTCTCCTCTTCTATGTGTGGGAAGAAAAAAACATCCCGATCGGGAAAAACCTGAAATTTCACATTATTAAAACCTTCGATGAAGACTGGGCTCATGTTGCTGCAGTGGAATTTGATAGAAATGATACCATTTCTTCCGGCAAAGAATAATTTTATTATCATATTCCATTGTACCCTCTGTGAATTCTATGTGGTAGATTTTTAAAATATTCTGCATTAATTTCATGCCCCGGAAGGCATAGTCATCAGCCTGTTTTGCCCTATGTCGGAGCTTTCGTAGGAAACTCTTACTTCTTCAATGATCACATCGGCCTTGACGGTGAATTCGGATTCAATGTCACCTACGTCAATATCGGCGTGATTTTTAAGTTCCGATAACAGGCTGTTTACGGGGTATTTTGACCTGCCGGGAGGCATGATAAAGGGTAAGAATAATAAATTCAAAGAAATTTTGGTGACGCGTCATAATTTTGTCTACCTTTGCCGATATTATTTTAAATTTATTTATTACTATGAAAGAAGGAAAAGTGAAATTTTTTAATGAATCCAAAGGTTTCGGATTTATTAAAGACAATGAATCAGAAAAAGAATACTTTGTGCATGTATCAGGTCTTATCGACGAGATCAGGGAAAATGATGAAGTGACTTTTGAGCTGAAAGAAGGCAAAAAAGGTTTGAATGCGGTAAATGTTAAACTCCTGTAGTTAACAAATATTCAGCTTACTTTTAACCTTGAGCCCTGCAACCGCAGGGCTTTTTTTTATGACATCTTTCCTGACCATGTGATGCAACCATTAAAAGAATTCAGATCCGGCAGTTGTTGATCAAACAAGCCATACACTGCCGACCCGCTTCCGCTCATGGATGCATAAACAGCGCCCGCAGAATACATTTTTTCCTTAATCTGCAGGATCTCGGGATGCCGGTGAAATACTGAACCCTCAAAGTCGTTTACCAGGCGATCCTTCCATTCGCCAGGCGATGCTTTCAGGATAGCCCGGATGCTTTCAACCGGTTTATTTATTGCAACCTTTTCATAAGCTTCTGCCGTACTCACATGAACAGGAGGAATAACTATAGCAAGGGAATAATTGTCCAGGTTCAGATCAACGGTTTCAAACTGATCACCTTTTCCAC
The DNA here is from genome assembly GCA_049516815.1 of Bacteroidales bacterium. Lineage (GTDB taxonomy): Bacteria > Bacteroidota > Bacteroidia > Bacteroidales > FEN-979 > FEN-979. The sequence goes on from JBEKST010000080.1 coordinate 7,542, forward strand.
TTGCAAAAACGGGTTTATTTTCAATAAAAAATTTACAGTCGCTGCCCAGTTTGCCGGCATACTGCATCATTTGCGTAGGTGATAGTGTAAGGGAGAAAAGATCATTCAGTAATTTTATCGTAGATGCTGCATCAGATGACCCGCCTCCCAGTCCTGCACCCATCGGGATCAATTTATAAAGGTGCATCCTGATTGTTGGGATCTGAAATTCATCCTTAAGAAGTCTATATGCGCGGATACACAGGTTTTCCTCCATCTTACCCGGAATGGTCAAACCTGAATGCTGAAACTCATCCGATTGCTCACCGGAGGGTATGATTTCGAGAACATCGCAAAAAGCCACGGGGAAGAGCACAGTCTCAATATCGTGAAATCCGTCGGGGCGGACGCTGGTCACATTCAGTCCCAGGTTAATCTTGGCATTGGGAAAGGCAAGCATATTTTGTTATTTTAATATTTGCTAATGTAATAAAATCAGTTTATTTATCTGGCATGTTTACGGGCATTGAAAATAGAGGATTTGTCACGAATGTACTGTCAGTGAATGTCAGTAAAAAGGCTTTCAGGTCAGCTTTCTGAGATGGGTTAAGCCTTACTCCTCCCGTCGCAATATGATGCATGAGCGGACTGATCGAAGGCGACCATACCAGTCCCGAGCTATAGAAATCAATGACCTCATCGATAGTCTTGAACCTTCCATCATGCATGTAAGGAGCCGTAAATACAAGGTTCCGCAGTGTGGGCGCCTTGTAAGCACCAATATCGGAGGCGCTGCCGGTAATGGAAAAACGGTCATAAGGATCCGTAAAAACTGAATCTTTTCCATTATTATAGAAGAGGTTCGTCGTGAACAACGGGTTTCCGTCGCCTCCATGGCAATGAAAACAATCGCCTCCCTGTTCGGTCATGAATAAAACATACCCGTTTAATTCGGAACCTGAAAGCTGTACCTTTCCCTGCATGTAGCGATCAAATTTTGAATCGGCTGAGATCAGGGTACGGACAAACTGGGCAACTGCCCTGGCTATATTTCTTTCTGTTATGATACTGCTGCCAAATGCCTTGTTGAAAAGTTCGGGATATTCTTTTATCTGTTGGATCATTGCCTTGGTGCGGTTCGTATCCCCGTGGATCTCATGTTGCGAAATAATGGCCATGCCTACTACATCTTCCAGGCTGCGACAGCCTGCCTGCGGGTTATCTTCCGCTACCATCCCGTTCCACAAATAGCCGTGGTTTGTCCAAACCAGATTAATCATAGGAAGCATATAATGTGGAGTCAGGATACCAGTCAATCCATGGGGATGTCCGCCGGTAAAGACTGGGTTATCGATCCCGCAAACAAAAGAATGAGCCTGGATATGGCAGGTGGCGCAACACATCAGGGAATCAGGGCTCTGACGACCGGAGAGACGGCCATCATAGAACAAATAGCGGCCAAGTGTTATGCCTTCAATCGTCATCGGGTTATCCGCTGGGATATTCAGTTCCCGTGAAAAATGAAGAGGTATCTGAATCGTATAGGGCGTTGCATGATATGCAGGTGTTGTTTCAGTTTTTTTTGTACAGGAAGTGATAATCAGGCAACTGAAAAAAATGAATATAAGATAAATATGCGAAAACCGGTATTTACCTATTGCACGTAATAACCAAACCCTTTTCATCATTAAATTTCAATTTTTACTTTGTGATTGATATGCTGAAAGCTTTCCTACCGTTCAGGCATGCCTTGAACATTCCTTCCTGGTTCTGCATGATCCCGTCAGGGTAGGCAGAAAAATTAAATGCATTGTTCCCGTCGAACCACCGGTCCACATTCATCTGCAGCATGACCTGGTGATAACTCCCGGCACTAAGGTCCAGTTTACAGGGAAGACTGACCCGGAAATAATTCTGCACGAAGCCGATGATGGAATCCGGGTTTATTGTATTCGGTGCGTATACCTGACCGATGCCCAGATGGAACATAAATGGCAGTGATTGTGCCATTGTATCATTTCTCCATTTCAGGTTCATCTTCATATAATGATATCCTCCTCCTAGTATATCCGGCCAGAACATATCCCTTTCCGGTGGATCCGGAAAACGGCCTGAAATATTCTGATTTTCATCGAGTCCGAAAGTGAAGGCGACTGTATCATAAGTTCCGGCAGGTAAGAGATCGTTCACCCACCATGAGCAGGAATAGTTATCCCGTGCATCGGTATAATGGATACCATCATCAGTCGTGACATTATTCCATTTTCCTTTTATGGAATGCAACGAAACCCGGGAGATAAAATACTGGAGATCGGTGACTTTATAATTGTTTCCGAGGGAAGTATGATAGAGCATCGTATCAAATTTCAATGATTCCCCGTTTACCTTGTGCGAAAAGGTAAAGATAATGTTGCCATACGTGATGGTAGTAATTTCGAGAGAATGATGTTTTGTGCAGGAAGAGAGTATTGCAGAGGTTATTACTAGGAAAATGAACCGGTAAAGAAGATAATTGAGTCTCATTATTATTGGGTTATTTAAATGTTATTAATTGTTATTGGTTGTTATTTAATGAATGTTGTGAAGTTCGTACTTTATACTTTGTATGTTTTACTTCGTATTTCGTACTTCAACCTTCGTATTTCAGCTCAAAGGCGCCAGTCAATTTCCTCTTTCCCCTGTTCCCTGAGGATCTCGTTGATCTTTGAGAAATGGCGGCAGCCAAAGAAACCCTTGCTGGCAGAAAGCGGAGAAGGATGTGCGGCTGTCAGGACAGGATGGCGGGTTAAATCGATAAGTTCTTTTTTTGCAATGGCGAAGTTACCCCACAAAACGAATATCACTCTATCCTTTAGCACGGAAAGCTGGCGAATAGCTGCATCGGTGAATAACTCCCACCCTTTTCGCTGGTGCGATCCGGCCTGGTTTTCCCTTACGGTCAGCGTTGCATTTAGCAGCAGCACGCCCTGGTCAGCCCACTTTTCAAGGTTCCCGTGAAGAGGCGGCTTGATGCCAAGGTCATTTTCGAGTTCTTGAAAGATATTGACCAGGGAAGGCGGCTTGGCAATGCCGTTTGGTACGGAAAAACACAACCCGTGGGCCTGGCCATAGCCGTGGTAAGGATCCTGGCCAATGAACACAACCTTGACTTTCCCAAAAGGAGTATGGTTAAAAGCATTAAAAATGAGGCTACCCGGAGGAAATATCCTGAATTTTTTCTTCTCTTCAAGCAAAAAATCCTTCAATTCAAGGAAATAGGGTTTGTTAAATTCCGTGGAAAGAACAGATTTCCAGCTTTCTTCAATAGAAGGATTGATGTCAGCCATTTCTAAACAATCTAAAGTTAATAACTTTAAAACAATAATATCTGAAATATGTTGTTTATATTACTGGAATTCATTTACTTTGTATAATATTATTTTAATTTTATTGAATAACATGAAAAAAGTTATTGCAGCGATATCGGTTCTCCTGTTAATTGCCATGTTTACAGTCTCCTGTACTTCAACTTCAAAATGCGCTGCATACGGAGGAGACAGACAAAGATATCAAATAGAACGGCGTTGACCGATCCCCGAAGATAAAATCTTTCTTGAATAAAGGGAAGGCGTTATAGTCTTCCCTTTTGTTTTTTTCTTCTTACCTTTGTTTTCTGACTCCATCTTATTCACACATGCATAAGTTTATCCCTGCGATCTTCCTTTGCATGCTGAGTTCTTTCAGCCTCTCTTGCTATGCACAGAAAGAATCGCCGGCGCTCAGCGATACCCTCGACAATGTTCTGCTGGAGAGACAATGGAGCATGGGAGTTCATATCAACAGCAACGGATGGGGGCTAAAATTCAGGAAAGGTAAAAACCTCGCATTTTTAAAACAGTTCATGTGGGAGATCGAGTTCACAACCTATAAAGCAGCCAAAGAGGTCAAGACCATTAATCCCAATTATTCGGATTCCAAAAGCTTTATCTATGGAAAATTGAACTATGTTTATTTTCTCCGCGGCGGTTAAACCGAAAACCCTATTGGGGAGGGGTACAGCTCAGTTATCTTTATTACGGCGGACTTTCAGTTGGCATTACAAAACCGGTATACCTGTACATCGTTTATAAAACGAACAGCACCGACCAGATAATGCAGGAAAGGTATAATCCTGAAATTCATACTCTCGAAAATATTTATGGAAGGGGCGCTTTTCTTACCGGGATCCTCAACCTGAATTTCTATCCTGGAATATATGGTAAAGGCGGATTGGATTTTGAATTGCAAATGAATCCGCTAATTTCGCCAATGGCCGCGAACGGTTCCACAAAAAATCAATTCGTGAGAATTCGCGCAATTGGCGGATGAATTTCCTTTGTTCCCGCGTGCCGCTTCTGTTCATCATTTCGAGGACCAGCCTTCGCTCAGAAGCTTCCGCCGTCGCCGAGGCTTCCAACTTCGCTGAAGCTACGATGGACAAGATGGCGGACAGGCCGTGCTTAAAAAGCCCTGGCGTCTTTGCGTCTTGGCGTGAGGTTCGGTTTTGGTGAAACATTTCGAGGACGAGCCGTCTTCGCTACGCTTCGCCGCGCCAAGGAACGAGGACGAGGAGGAGGGTCGGAGGGGCGAGTTACACGAGTCCCAAACTGATTTGCTCCGAACCCGTTTCCCCAGACCCCAAACGCCAGATGCCAGACCCCAACACGCCAGTGTTTCCGCTTGATCTGGATCGGCGATCTGATCAATTGATCCGGGCGTGCCGAAAAAAGCGCCAGCCAAACCCCAGGGGCATGTGACCAGTCTTCGCTCAGAAGCTTCGACCCGGCAGGCACGTGACAAGTGGCAGGTGACGGGAAAGCCAAAACCCCTTTACCGCCGTCCTGCGCCACGGCGGGTGACAGGTGACAAGTGGCAGGTGACAAGGGAGGCAAAATTGGTGGGGCGCCCGTCCTCCGCAGTAGCACCGCTACGGAGGGTGGAAGCGTCCCCGCGAGCCGAAACGGCTGTTCCCTCAATGCTCAACGCTCAACCTTCAACCGTTGTCCTGCCTCATGCCCATCCCCTTCCGCCCGCCCATTTCACTCTCCGCGAAGACGGTTCGATTGCGCCACAAAGTAGCGCAGGCGTCCCGCCTGCGCAGACAACTGCTCCAACAGCAGGCAGGCGTGACGCCTGCCCTACTTTAATCTTCTCCTCCGACAACCCATTCATCCGTTTGTATCATGGAAATTCCCTCGAACTCCTCGACGCCATCGCCGCCAAATATCCCGCCGGCCGGTTCGACGCCATCTTCGCCGACCCGCCGTATTTCTTGTCCAACGGCGGCATCACCTGTCACGCCGGCAAAATGGTCAAAGTTGATAAAGGGGATTGGGACGTCTCGCGCGGATCGGAACTAAACCACGAATTCAACACCGAATGGCTGCGACGCTGTCAGCGCGTGCTCAAGCCGAACGGCACGATTTGGGTGACGGGCACGCACCACGTCATATTCAGCATCGGCTACGCCCTGCAACAACTCGGGTTCAAGATTCTGAACGACATCGCCTGGGAAAAGCCGAATCCGCCGCCGAACCTGAGCTGCCGTTACTTCACCCACTCGACGGAAACGGTTTTGTGGGCCGCTAAGAACGAGAAAAGCAAACACGTCTTCAACTATCCCGCCATGAAAGCTGTTTCTGGGAAGCAAATGAAGACGGTATGGCGGGATGTGACGAGTGACCAGCCTTCGCTCGGAAGCTATGGCGCGGCAGGCAAGTGTCAAGTGACACGAGAACCTGACCCTTCAGTTCCCGTCACCTGTCACGTGCCACCTGTCACAAAACCACCGCCTGCCGACCCCGCTCTCGAATCAATATGGACATTGCCTGCTCCCGGACGCGATGAAAAAGAATTAGGCAAACACCCAACACAAAAACCCATAGCCCTGGTTGAACGCTGCCTGTTGGCCTCGACGAACGAAGGCGACCTGGTGCTGGACCCGTTTCTGGGCAACGGCACGACGGCGGTGGCCAGCCTCCGGCTCAAACGCGGCTGCGTCGGCATCGAGCTGGATTTGCACAACGTTGAAATTGCGGCCCGCCGGGCCAATCGTGAAATCATTGAAATCTGGCTCCACCATTTCCGCGTCCGCATGGAAATCTCCATCATT
>JBEKST010000081.1:0-11519 GCA_049516815.1 Bacteroidales bacterium
GAAAGCGCCGCAGGCCGCGGGCGTCATCCACACTGATTTTGAGAAGAAATTCATCCGGCTTGAGGTCATTGGCTGGAATAAATTGTTGGAGGCCAATGGATGGGCACAGGCAAAGCAAAAAGGGTGGCTTCGGATTGAAGGAAAGGAATACGAAGTTCAGGATGGCGATGTTATCGTGGTGCGGCACGGGTAGTAATATGCTTCGATACATCACTATTCCGAAATTTCGATATGTTCTAACTCCGGGATTTTTTTCTTCTGAGATATACATAGCATATTTTGTACATTTGTTGTTTAATCCAACAGCATGAAACTACCTGAATCAAATCCTAAAGAAACCATCAATTATTACGGTCAGAAACCTTCCGAAAGCATTGAAAACCGGGAAACCAAGCGTTCTCCTGGGTTACGTGCAAATAATGCCCGTGAACTTTACTTCAAAGCAAAATCATCTGCCTCTGTCGAGTTTCCTTATTGGTATACCCGCAGGTGGGAAGAACTGGAAGGTGAAATCCCGATCGTTCGCAGGGGAGAAGCAATGAAATCGGGGTTCGAACATCTTACCCCGGTGATCTATCCTGGCGAATTGCTTGTAATGGGAAAAGCCGCATACCTGAGGGGTTCCTACCCTATGCCCTGGCTCTCTGAAGCTTTCTTTATGGCTGTTGAAGATGAACTTTACAAGGAAGCTATGGAGTCGGGAAAACTTACAGCCGATAGTTTTACAACAGTTGGTAAGGGAGGTGGTAACGTCACAAAAAGCAGCGGGAATGTGATCTCAATTGCGGGTAAATTCGGCCTCAGAAAGGAAGAATTACCGATCCTGATGGAGGTTGCGAAAAAATGGAAAGATAAATCGGTGGACGATATTGGGCATAAATACGAACAGCTGGTTCCGGGATACAAAGAGAAAGAGGCGCTCATGCGTTCAGTGATCTGTATGTTCGATTCGGGATATACCCTTCCCCAGGGACGCGAGGTCATAAACTTTTATTATCCCCTGCAATATGGGATCGAAGGGATCATAAGGATCTGCGAGGAGGGAATTGCACAAACAGCCGGCACACCCGATATGGATCGTATCTATTTCTTCCAGGCAGTGATCCTTATGTTACAGGGATTGCAAAGCTGGATCCGCAATCATGCCGAAGAAGCAAGATTTCTGTCCTCTCTCGAAAAAGACGAAAAACAGAAACTGGAATACGATGAAATCGCCGGACGACTCGAATGGCTTTCCACCAGCCGTCCACGCAGCTTTCATGACGCCCTGCAGATGATATGGATCTTCCAAACCGCAGTTTTAAACGAAGATGCCATCTCGGGGCTCTCTCCGGGTCGTGTCGGTCAGGTATTATATCCTTACTGGAAAAGAGATTTGGAAAAAGGTCTCATTGATCGAGAAAAGACACTTGAATTGCTGGAATGCATACGAATCAAATTTACTGAGATCGATTGTTTTGCCTCGATGGGGGTTGTAGGTGGAGTTCTTTCGGGAAACACCTTCAACAACCTCTGTATCGGTGGATTGAAAAAGGATGGAACCCAGGCTGCCAATGAGCTTGATATGTTAATCATTGAGGCTGGGATCACTTGTGATACGCCACAACCTACTCTTTCCATACTCTATGATGAAAAGCTTCCGGAAGAATTTCTTTTAAAAGGAATTGAATGTACGAAGATCGGAACCGGATATCCTGCATGGGTCAACAATCAGGTTGCCATGGAATTCCTGCTCAACAATTACGGGCATGAAGGCATGCAGCCAGAGGAAGCCAGGGCCTGGTCGATTGGGGGATGCCTTGAAACTTCCCCCGGAAGCTGGATGCCACTCGAACTGGATGGAGAGATCCATTGGATCCCCGGTGGTTCCGCACCGGCAACCAGTGTTGGCGTCCACTTTCTATCCCTGCCCAAATTACTGGAAGTTACACTTTTCGACGGTCTCGACATGCGTAGTGGTGAACGGGTATTCCCCTCCCATGGATATGCACTGGAGTCGTACGAAGAACTCTGGAGTGCATTTAAAGATTATTTTCGCCGTGCCGTTCATATTCTCACCCTTACCAACAATATCCAGCACGATGCCTGGCGGAAGATCTCCCCATCGCTGGTAAATTCCATGCTTAAACCGGATTGCCTGAAGAAAGGTAAGGATATCGGACAGATGGGAAGCCGGTTTAACGCGACCTTCAATGTGGAATCCTGTGGAACGGCAAACCTCGTGAATTCATTGGCATCCCTGAAGAAAAATGTGTATGATGATAAAAAATATTCTCTTACTGAATTCCGGAATGCCATAATTGCGAATTTTGGATTTAAGACAGCCCAGGAAACTGGTTCCTATTCACTGATCGACCAGGTACCAACTGAAGAGTACCATAAATGGAAACAAATCCACAAGGCGGGACTCGACGCACCCAAGTTCGGCAATGATGATGAATATGTTGACCAGATCATGGCCGACTGGGAAAACTGGTTTTGTACTATGACTCATGAATTCCGGTCGCTATACGATCAACCGCTTTACGCCTGCCAGATCTCAGTTTCCACACATGGCCCGATGGGAGCGGTAACCCTGGCATCGCCTGACGGGCGCCTTTGCGGAACCACGTTTTCAGATGGATCTATGTCGGCTTTCCCCGGAACCGATAAAAATGGTCCATATGCCCTTTTTGAATCCGCCTCCTGCTGGAACCATTCACTTTCGCAGAACTCCCAGATGAATATGAAGATCCATCCATCTGTCGTAAAAGGAAGAGAAGGATCCCGGAAGTTTCTGGATCTGATCCGGGCCTATATGCGGAAAGGAGGATTTCATGTCCAGTTCAATATTGTTGATTCGAGGATGCTGAAAGAAGCCCAGGCCGAACCGGATAAATTCAGAAGCCTTCTTGTAAGGGTTGCAGGTTTTACCCAATACTGGGTTGAACTTGGAAAACAGATCCAGGATGAAGTGATCTCACGAACAGAATATGAAGAATTGTAACATCCACAGAAACTATGGAAAATAATTGTAAAGATTGCAAATATTACCTTCCTGTAGATGTTTTTCAAGGCATCTGCAAGATCGAAAAGACCAATATTGGTCCGGATAACCTGTCATGTATGAAATTTGAACGGCTGCCCAAATGTAAGTTCTGCCGGAAATTCAAGATCGAGAAGGAGTTCCTGGGAAGCTGCCTCGGAGAAACCATCGCTTACCCTGATATGAATGCTTCCAAATGTGCGGGATTTGAATGGTTTCAGCAAAACTGACCGACGGTTATCTTTTCGACATCCAGGGTTTTTCTGTTCATGACGGCCCCGGAGGAAGGACATTAATTTTCCTGAAAGGATGTTCATTACAATGCAGCTGGTGTTCCAATCCTGAAGGCCTGCATAACTTCCCTGAACCCCTTTACAATTCATCAAAATGCATTTTCGATAACCTCTGTATTGAAGCTTGCGGGAAACAGGCCATCACAGCTGTTGATCATGATCTTCATTTTGACGACAACCTTTGCAGTGATTGTGTTACCTACGAATGTGCTCAAGCTTGTTGTACCGGCGCCCTGAAAATCGGAGGATACAGGATCTCCGGGGACGAATTAATGAAAAAAATTCAGCGTGACCGCCAGTATTGGGGAAGCGCAGGGGGCATTACACTTACCGGAGGAGAACCTTTTTTGCAACCATTTTTTGTCAAAGCACTTTTACAACGGTGCCATCAATCCTATATTCATACTGCAGTTGAAACTTGCGGAAATGTTTCCTGGCAGAACATTGAACCTTCCCTGGAATACCTTGACTGGGTTTTTTACGACCTCAAGCACATGGATGACTCCAGGCATTTTGAGATGACAGGTGCAAGTAACAAGATAATCCTGGAGAATGCCCGAACTCTTGCAACGAATTTTACCGGCAGGCTGGTTTTCCGGATGCCTGTGATTCCAGGTTATAATGATGATGAGGAGCATATCCGCCAGTTATCCGGGTTTCTGAATTCCATCGGGAAAGATGAAATCAACATTCTGCCTTTGCATCACCTGGGAAGAGAAAAATATAATTTACTTGGGAAGAAATATTATACAGAGGATCTCATATCCCCGTTAAAAGAATCTCTTTCTTATATTCAGTCGGTATTCAGGGATCACAAAATAAACTGTTACCTCGGTAGCGAAACACCTTTTTGACCTTGTTTTACAAGATCAGCAGAAGCATGAAATGTCTTAACACTTAACTTCTCATCTTTCACCATTCATTTCTCCCCTTGTCCCGTTTTCTGAGGAAATGTTAATAAATTCGCATAAATATCTGTTTCTGCAATGTAAAAAGGTTGCACAATTCGCAGAATATTTTCAATTTTGTTCACAGAATTATTATACCACAACTTATTCCTGCTAATCATGAAAGATACTCCTATAAATTACGATGTTGTCAGCAGGCATATTCGGGAAAGCAATATAAAAAATATCGGTACCGGTTCAATCCGTGAAATCAAGCGGTTGATCAACAATATTGAAAAAGAAACCGGTGATCAGTTTGTGAGAATGGAAATGGGGGTACCGGGACTGGCCCCACCTGAGGTTGGAATCAATGCAGAAATAGAGGCACTGAAGTCGGGTGTCGCTGCAATCTATCCGGACATTGAAGGCATCCCTCCGCTGAAAAGGGAAGCGGCACGATTTGTTAAACTATTCCTTGACATTGACGTGGATGAGGCTTGTTGTGTCCCTACTGTAGGTTCAATGCAGGGGGGATTCGCTGCTTTTTTAACATTATCGAGAATTAAAAAAGAACGGGATACCACATTGCTGATCGATCCCGGGTTCCCTGTACATCACGCGCAGCATATCGTACTTGGACTGAAGTTTGAGTCGTTTGATGTCTATGATTTTCGCGGTGACAAATTGAAGGATAAGCTCGAATCCTATTTTTCGAAAGGGAATATTCATTCGGTATTATATTCCAATCCGAATAATCCATCCTGGATCTGTTTCACGGAACATGAGTTGAAGATTATCGGCGACCTGGCCAATAAATACGAGGTGGTCATCCTGGAAGATCTTGCATATTTCGGAATGGATTTCAGGAAAGATTATTCCAAACCGGGTGTTCCACCGTTCCAGCCCACGATTGCCAAGTATACCGAGAACTACATCCTGATGATTTCGGGTTCGAAGGCCTTTAGTTATGCCGGCCAGCGGGTGTCCTGTATGGTCATTTCAAATAAGATCTTTCATTCAAGAATGAAGGATCTGCTGAGGTTTTACACAACCGATATCTTCGGAAGGGCCATGATCTACGGAACCATTTACGCATTAAGCGCCGGCACGAGCCATTCTGCGCAGTATGCACTGGCTGCAATGCTCAAAGCGGCCAACGACGGCACTTATGACTTCATTAAAGTCTTAAGGGAATACGGAGAGAAAGCAAAGATCATGAAAAAGCTTTTTGTCGATAATGGTTTTCACATTGTATACGACCAGGATGAAGGTGTTCCGATCGGAGATGGATTTTACTTTACGTTTGCTTACCCTGGATTTTCAGGTGAACAGCTTCTTGAAGAACTCTTATATTACGGAATCAGCGCCATAGCGCTTTCCACCACAGGGAGCAAGCGCACTGAGGGGATTCGGGCCTGCGTTTCACTTGTCAGGCGGGAACAATTCCCTGCACTAGAATACCGGTTGAAGAAGTTCCATGAACAGCATTCTTGATGCTTGATGCTGGATGCTGGATGGAATATGGAGATCCGAGGTCTGAGATCTGAGGTCTGATTGTTATATACACCAACGATTCTCAAACCTAAATTCTCCATTTTACATCTTCAATTTTCCGACCTCCGACCTCTGACCTCCGCCTTCCGTTCTCTAAATTAAACCCATTCTAAATTAACCGGTATTGCTTAAAAAACAAGGAAAGCTTCTCCTGTTATCCGATAAATTTTCTATAATTTTGTACTATCGTTTCCGACAAAACATTTTAAATCTCAAAAATTTATGGCAAAAATCAAGGGTGACATCGTTATCAATGTAGAACGATGCAAAGGTTGCGAAGTTTGCGTTACCTCTTGCCCTTTTTCCGTGATCGCTATGACCAAGGAAGTTAATGGCAAAGGATATCATTATGCAATTAAAGTAAACAACGATTGCACCGGTTGCATGAACTGTGCCATAGTTTGTCCTGATGGCGTGATCACGGTATACAGGGCAAAGGTAACCACCGAATAAAGAAATAAAAACTATATCAGAATGGGTGAACTCAGATTAATGAAAGGTAACGAGGCCGTTGCAGAAGCAGCGATTCGTGCCGGATGCGACGGGTATTTCGGATACCCTATCACACCCCAGTCAGAAGTTATGGAATACCTGATGTCGGTGAAGCCCTATGAAACAACCGGGATGGTTGTGCTTCAGGCAGAGAGCGAAGTTGCCGCTATCAACATGTTATATGGCGGAGGCGGAACCGGGAAAATGGTGATGACCTCTTCGTCAAGTCCCGGTATCAGTCTCATGCAGGAAGGTATAAGTTACATGGCCGGCGCTGAATTGCCAGCATTGCTTGTAAATGTTGTACGGGGAGGTCCCGGTCTTGGCACCATCCAGCCTTCACAGGCTGATTATTTCCAGGCAGTAAAAGGTGGCGGACATGGCGATTACAAACTGATCGTCCTTGCTCCTGCTTCTGTTCAGGAAATGGCTGATTTTGTGAAGCTCGGATTTGAGCTTGCTTTTAAATACAGGAACCCTGCGATGATCCTGTCCGATGGAGCCATCGGACAGATGATGGAAAAAGTGGAATTATTTGATACTGTCCCACGCAGGACGGAAGCGGAACTGATCACACAATGTCCCTGGGCTGCCACCGGGAAACCGAAAAACAGGGATCATATCATCATCACCTCTCTCGACCTCGATCCGGCCGGGCAGGAAAGAGTAAACCTGAAACTCCAGGCGAAATACAAGCAAATAGAAAATGATGAAGTCCGTTATGAGATGATCTCTTGTGAAGATGCCGAATACCTTTTTGTCGCATTCGGACTTTCTGCACGCATCTGCCAGAAATCGATTGATCTTGCCAGGGCCAAAGGAATCAAGGTAGGATTGTTTCGCCCTATTACCCTTTTCCCTTTTCCGGTAAAACAGATTGCAGAACTTGCAAAGAAAGTGAAAGGCATGCTGGTAGTTGAGATGAATGCAGGACAGATGATTGAGGATGTAAGACTTGCGGCAGGCTGTTCCCTGAAGATCGAACATTATGGACGTTTTGGCGGTATCATCCCTGCTCCGGATGAAGTGGTAAGAGCTATGGAAAAACAAATAATCGGAGGCTGATATGGAAGAACAATATGCAAAACTTGATATACGCAAGGACGAAAACATCGTTTACAAAAGAACGGATCTCCTTGTCGACCGGCCACTCAGTTATTGTCCCGGGTGCGGCCATGGCGTCGTGCACAGACTGCTGATGGAAACCCTTGAAGAAATGGGGCTCCAGGATAAAACAATTGGCGTTTCACCGGTAGGTTGTTCTGTTCTCGCTTATGATTTCATGAATATCGACATGCTCGGCGCTGCTCATGGAAGAGCTCCCGCACTGGCAACTGCCATCAAGAGGATGTGGCCTGACCGTTTTGTTTTCACTTACCAGGGTGACGGTGACCTGGCTGCTATCGGGACAGCTGAAACCATTCATGCATGCAGCCGTGGCGAGCATTTCACTATTATCTTTATCAACAACGGGATCTATGGGATGACGGGAGGACAAATGGCTCCGACAACGTTGCCCAACATGCGCACATCAACCTCTCCCTATGGAAGAGATACTGCTATCATGGGATTCCCGTTAAAGATAACCGAACTGGTAGCCCAGCTTCCGGGTACCTTTTACGTGACACGCCAGGCAGTTCATACTCCATCGGCTGTCCGCAAGACAAAGAAGGCCATCCGGAAAGCTTTCGAGAACCAGAAGAATAATACCGGAATTTCTTTTATCGAAGTGGTTTCCAACTGTAACTCCGGATGGAAAATGACACCGGTACAAGCCAATAAATGGATGGAAGAAAATATGTTCCCGTTCTTTCCTTTGGGAGACATTAAGGTTGATGGTGCTCTTGTCACACCAAAAGCCGAAACGGTTAAAGAATAAATTTCGTACGAGACACGTTGCACGGTACACGATTCACGGTTCACGGTAAAGGTTTCAGATATGAACGTATTTTAACAATAAACGATTAATCAACATAATATGACTGAAGAAATAATCATTGCAGGATTTGGTGGGCAAGGTGTATTATCGATGGGAAAGATACTTGCTTATTCAGGAGTGATGCAGAACAAGGAAGTCAGTTGGATGCCTTCCTACGGTCCTGAAATGAGAGGCGGCACGGCCAATGTGACCGTCATCGTAAGTGATGAGAGGATCAGTTCGCCGATATTGAATTCCTTTGATACGGCAATCATTCTCAACCAGCAATCGATGGACAAATTCGAGAAAGCCGTCAAACCTGGAGGACTTCTTATTTATGACCCGAATGGCATCACCCGTTATCCTTCCCGCAAGGATATTAATATTTATTCCATCGATGCCACAGACGAAGCAGGGAAACTGGGTCTTTCGAAAGTTTTTAACATGATCGTTCTGGGCGGTTTCCTTAAGCTGAAACCACTGGTTGCACCCGAATTCCTCCATAAAGGGCTTGAAAAATCCTTACCTTCAAGGCACCACAACATGATCCCGGATAACGAAAAAGCTATCGAAATCGGGAAGGGATTGCTGAAGCCCATGAATGTATTGAATTAACCGATGGAATTATCCCATGAGGAACTATTTGATTTTCTCGAAGCAAAGTATGAGCAATACAACCGCCCTGAATTTATTGAAACTGATCCGATCTCGGTTCCTCACCATTTCACCCGGAAAGAGGACATCGAGATCGCTGCTTTTCTGACGGCGACAATCTCCTGGGGAAATCGTCCGAGTATTGTGAAAGATGCGGATAAACTTCTCAGGATGATGGAGTTTTCCCCTTATGAATTCATTCTTCATTCAGGCCAAACTGAAACCGGACGTTTTGAATCTTTTTATCATCGCACCTTTAATGGAAGAGATTGCATCTTCTTTTTTGAATCCCTGAAAAATATTTATCAGAATCATGAAGGGCTTGAGTCACTTTTTCTCCCGGATGAGGCAACCGGGATCAAAGGAGCCTTGTGCCGCTTCCGGTCAACTTTCCTGGAAATTGATCATCCCCACCGGTCGGAAAAACATATCGCCGATCCTTGCAGAGGCGCTTCGGCCAAGAGGTTACTGATGTTTCTCCGTTGGATGGTACGAAACGACCACAGAGGTGTCGACTTTGGTTTATGGAAAAAAATTCCTTCTTCGATCCTGATGTGCCCGCTGGATATACACAGCGGAAACGTGGCGCGGAAACTCGGTTTACTGATGCGGAAACAGAATGACTGGAAATCCGTTGAAGAGCTGACAGCCAACCTTCGGCAATTTGATGCGGAAGATCCCGTTAAATATGATTTTGCGTTATTCGGACTGGGGGTTTTTGAGCATTTCTGATCACAGCCCTCCTTGAATACTCGAATATTGATCAACGAATTCTGAATTCCGATCTTATTTCAAAGCTCGTTGATCGAATGCTCGAGTATTCAGGAAGTTTTTTTTGAACAATCGAATATTGATCAACGAATTCTGAATTCCGATCTTATTTCAAAGCTCGTTGATCGAATGTTCGAGTATTCAAGGAGTTTTTTTTGAACAATCGGTAGTGTGAAACCGGGAGCCTTGTTCAGTGAATACTAATGGATTCACACTACTGTGCTTAAGAAATGACAACCGGTCACAATTTGTGACCAGTTCATTCTTTTCAATTTTTGAAAGTTCAAACATGAAATCTTCAGGAAACCTGAAATGGTTTCTCTTCACCTGCTGTTTTAATGTTTTTGTAGGAACTTCATAAAGCAATGCCAAATCATAATCAACCATGACTTTCCTTCCCCTAATAGTAAAAATCATTATTTCGTAATCGGATTTTATAAGTTCTTGTGTCATTTCCTTGGTAATTGTGGGTTAAAAATTTTTCCTTAACCGGGAAAAAGGCAAAAGGTCATATATTTGTTTATAACTTTATCCCACTTCGGGGGAATACAGCTTGGTTCAAAGATTAAATAGATCGGAACTGATATCATTGCTCGGATGCTGTATGATTATCTTAAATGCGAACCACTTCCCCTGAAAGCCATTACCTAACAATTGAATAGATGGAAATGAAACCTTGATTTTTGCAGTTGTTGGGTTGGATTTCAATCGAAAACAACTGTTTGATTAAGCGACTATTTAACAAATCTCATTTTAAATCTTAATGCCTGTTTAGTAAAAGTGCCTTCAGGACATACATTTAATATATAAAAACTGTCTGCATTTTCATTTTTCGGGCAAGAAAATGTAACTGTTATATATTCAGCTGTCCCAGAAAGACCACGAAGCTGATGACTTAAATATTTTTCGCTATTAATTTGTTTAACGTACTTGAAATTTAACCTCAATTCATCAGTAGTTCCATAATAAAAAATAATGAAATCCTGCTTTATGATAAATGTACGGTCAATTTTAAGCCATTCTGTTTTATCTTGTTCGTCATTTGGATTATATCTCTGGCTTTCAAATACCTTAAATGTTCCTGTTTTGAAATTTTGAGAACTTCCGATAATGCTAATAAAAAATAACAAGGAAAAACAATAAATCTTATTCATTTTCACTGGTTTTTGTGTAATTCATATCGAAGTTGATTTGGATAAAGATTTCTATAAATATAGTGAACCTTGATTATCATATATGATAATTATTTTTGCTTTACCACCATAAGCATCACATTGTAAGCTATATTCTTGATTACGTGCGCTATTCTAAATGTGTTGTTATATGGCATTTTTCCTTATGCCGCGAAACCGACTATTTCAAAATTATACTATAAGTCATTTTTGATAAGTCAACAAAGATTTTTTGGTTGTCAGCTTCAGAATAAGTAATTTGCAATATCGTTTCTTTTACAAACGATATTGTTTTATTGCAACCGTGGGTACAACTTTCAACCCAAATTGGGAAATATTTCTTTTTGACTCTATCATATCCAAGAATGTTATTTCTAAATAGTGAAACAACAATGTATTTGTTGTTTTCAACCCTTCCATTAATAAAACCTTGGTCTGAAGGAAAAATATTTTTTTCGTAATAAGTTGTTCTTAAAGGTTCGTCATAGATATTATTTTTATTATCCCAAACGCTTTTGATTTTTGAATTATCAATTTCCCATTTTTTTTCATAATTAGCCGAACTGTTCATATCAAGATCGCTATTTGTTGCTCTGTAAACCAAAGGGCATTTACTTGCCTTACCTTCAAGAAATGAAAGAAGTTCTGGTTTGTCATTAAATTTATCTAAGTTTTTAAAATCGCCTTTAATTTGTTTCAATTTGAGCTTATCGTCATAAATAGGATCGCCTCCATAATCTAATGTTGTAAGTT
>JBEKST010000082.1:0-11485 GCA_049516815.1 Bacteroidales bacterium
AAAATTTCCAGTGAAATAGAATATTGAAAACGCACCATAACCGCCATAAAAATCATTACAAAGCGTCGCTTGCGAACTTTTTGCACTTGCTGTTGAAGTTGTTTCAGTTTTCTGGGAAAATGAAAACGAAGACATCAGAAAGAAAACCATGAGCAATGGGAAAGGATTTTTCATATGTATAATTTGATATGTAAATAATAAGAAGATTAAGTAAAAATACAAATTATTCTGAGATACTAATATTTTTCAGGGATTTTTTATACAACAACCTTAAAAGAGCCGGGAAGACAAATAATAGCAAGGGCATGGCGGCAATAAATCCTCCGATCACAGCGATGGCAAGCGGTTGCTGCATCTGGGCCCCAATGCCAATGCCCAGCGCCAATGGAGAAAGCGCAAGAATAGCGCCGATAGCTGTCATTAAATTCGGACGAATCCGCAAGGAAATGGCATACCGGATCGAGAGGTCTATATTACCGGATTTCTTTAAGGTGATTAAAAACTGGTTAACTGTAAAAATAGCATTTTCCGCGATGATCCCTACTATCATGATAATTCCGGTATAACTGGCGACATTCAGCTGAATCCCGGAAAGGAATAATGCCCAAATACTACCTCCGATCCCGGTAATGGAAATGAAGATGACCAGAAAAGTAATCTTCAGGTTCCTGAAAAGGAACAACAATACCGCAAAGACCAGCAATATAGCCAAGATCAGGATCATCAGTAATTCTCTGAATGAAGACTGCTGTTCGGCATAGGTTCCTCCAAAAACAATATATGACCCCGGTGGAAGAGGAAGATTCTTCCCGATCAGGGTTTTTATTTCTGAGATCGCGCTTCCCAGGTCCCTCTTATCTAAGCGCGCGGTCACAACCACATTTGATTTCAGGTCTTCGCGGGTGATGTCCGGGTCACCGGAAGATAATTCAACACTGGCAAAATATTCAAGCGGCCGGGAAATTCCATCAGGTGCAAAGATCAATTGCTTTTTAATCCGGTCAAGGCTATTATCCTTAAAATTGGTAAAACGCATCAGGATACGGATCATCTGTTCACCTTCCTGCACCTGGCCAACTTCCACACCTTCATTGTAAGCGTTGATCTGCGTTTGAAAGTCGGCAGGAGAGAGGTTGAATTGCGCCAGTTTGGAGGGATCCGGAACGATGGTGATTGTGGGACCGTCAATAATGATGCCGCTTTGAACATCTGCTACTTCAGGGATCTTGTTCAAAAGGGATTTGGTCTTATATGCCAGCAACCGTAACTGAGGAAGATCATCGCCAAAGATCTTGATCTCAACCGGTTGAGGCCTTCCAATCAGGTCGCCGAGCAGATCGGCAATACGCTGCCCGAATTCAATGTTCAGGGCAGGTTCCTTTGATGCCACCTGCTGCCGTAATTCCGATATGACATCTACTGTTTTCTTGCGGGTACCCTTTTTTAGCTGTATGAGATAATCACCTTCATTTGGCGGGATCACGCCGGAGGCCATGCTAATGCTTGAAGCCATATTAATCCCGGTACGCCGCATATAAGTCGAAACATCCGGATGTTTTATCACCACGGTATCAACCTCCCGGAGAATAGCATCCGATGCATCTAAAGAAGTTCCGGGAGGCGATAAATAATCCAATACGATCGTACCTTCATCGAGAACCGGAAGAAATCCCGTTTTCAATTGATCGATCAGGAAAGCTGATGAAATCATAAGCGCCACCATAAAAATGATGGCATAAACGGGTTTGTTAAAAAACCAGATCAACCAGGATAACCTTGGTTTGTCTTGAGAAACAGTTTTTCGGGCCAGGAACCGGTATTTCCGGTGTGGCTTGTAACCGAACAAAAGGTGAAGCGCCGGCAATCCGAGCCAGGTAGAAAGAAAAGAACATACAAGGGTGATCTCCATCGTCATTGAAAGTTCCTTGAAAAAACTACCGGCAACCCCGCTCATCAGAACGAAAGGAAAGAAAATGACGATGGTACTCAGTGATGAACCGACCATAGCAGGGAAAATCCCATGAATGGCTTCCTTTACAACTGCATGCTTGTCTTTGTCCGGTTGTTCCTCATGGATGCGATAGATCTGCTCTATCACAACAATGGCATCATCGATGACAAGCCCGATCGATGCGGCAATGGCTCCAAGCGACATAATGTTCAGCGTGATGCCAAACAGGTAAAGTGCTGAAAATGTCAGGGCCAGCGTTACCGGGATGATGAGGATAACACTCAAGCTGGCCCGGAACGAACGGAGAAACAAGATCACAACCAGAATAGCAAGAATGAGGCCTTCAAAAATACATTCCAGGACGCTATTAATGGAATTTGAAACAAATACAGATTGGTCATAGTAGGGTTTGAGATACACTCCCTGCGGAAGTTGCTGCTGGATTTCTTTTGCTTTCAGTTTTACATCATTTGCAAAATCGATCAGATTAACCCCTTTTTGTTTAACCAGGTCGATAATTACAGCATCATGGCCATTGGCATTGATCCGTATGAATTCCTGTTGTTCTTCGATGTCGATATTAGCAATATCGGATAGGAGGATAATCCGGTGCCCATCATTCCGGACGACCACTTTTTTCAATTCCTCCAGGTTCTTTATCCTGGAATCTGTAAGTGAAAGATAGAGCCTTCTGTAATCCGACAAAAGTCCGTTCGACTCTACAAAATTAGTATTACCCAATGCCGTCATGATCTGTTGCGGCGTGATCCCGAGTGCGATCATCTGCCTTGGATGAGGGGCGATCACAAATTCCTTGGTCCTCCCACCTCTTACGACCACGTTTGAAACACCAGGGATCATCGAAAATTGCGGTCGTACCATATACAGCGCATTCTTCTTCAGCTCAACCTGGCCGAACGTATTGCTCTCCAACGTATACCCAATAACCGGATATATATTCTGGCCCATCGCTTCCACTACAATATTAACTGTGGATGGAAGCTGGTTCTTGATCTCTGCAATACGTGATTCAAGTTGGGTTTTCGTATCCTGAATATTAATGTTCCAGGTAAAAAATGCTTCGATCGTACAGCTACCGCGGTTGGTGCTGCTCCTCACCATCTGGATCCCGTTTACCCTCTTGATCGCAATCTCGAGCGGTTTTGTCACCGTGATCATCATCTTGTCTACCGGCTGCTCACCGTTATCCGCAATAACCGTTATCTTTGGGAACACCACATCAGGAAAAAGGGAGGTCTGCATCCGATGGTAGGCGTAAAATCCCACCAGCAATGCCATCAGCACAATGAAAAGAATAGGCTTGTGAAAAATCCCGTAATAGTGGTGTTCCGGCATATGGTCTGGAGGTTATCTGGATATCATTTTCTTCGTAACGGTAACTTTCACGGTATCTCCCAATCCATAGTTTCCTGATGAGAGGAACAGATCAGAAGGAGAAAAAACCGGTGACGAGATCTCGATGTCATTTCCGTTGCTTAATCCGGTGGTCACGGGGATTTTTACTGCAACAGAATCATTGACTAATTTCATTACCCAGAAATGTTGCATTACCTCGTCAGCAAGGATGCAGGATTTATTTAACAGGACCGCTTTTGGAATAATACGCTTTAAGATCCTGATTTTCGCGATAAGGTTTTCCGGCATGTTTTGCGTCTCAACCGGGTGGATGATATATCGCTGGGTTTGTGAACCGGAGGTCATGGATGGCAATTGTGAAAATATCCTTCCGTTCAGCGTGTGCCCGTCGGGCAATGAAATTTCACAGGAAGAAGATAATCTTATGAAAGAAACGGATTCATAAGGAACGTCGAGGATATAAACGAAACTTGAGGGAACGGCAATCATTGCCAGCTGGTCACCTTCCTGGATGTAATCTCCCCTTGGGTGATCCACAGAAAGGATAATGCCATCCATGTTGGCTTTAAGCGTGATCAACCCTGAAAAAGAATAAGGATTCAGGGAATCGTTTTTCAATGCGGTTGACTCTTTTGTCCTGAGTTTGAACAATACCTGGTTCTTCATCACCTTATCTCCCTGGGTTACTGTAATCTCTTCAATATAACCGGCAGTAGGTGATTTTATCATCGATTTTACCAGAAATGCAGAAGTGCCGTTCAGTTCCAGGTAATCAGCAACATCAGCTGTATGAATTTTTTCGACCGTTACCGGTACTTTTGCCTGGATCTCCTTTTCCCCGTTTTCCTGCCTGCTTCCACACCCGGCCAGGAATAGAAAAGATCCGAATACGAATATTGTAAACAGTCTTATTTTCATGGTTTTATTTTGCTGGAATATTGTCACCTCTTCAGGGTTTTATTCTTCATTCTTCATTCTTCACTCTGCCATATTACTTCCAATAATTGATTTCATTCTGGATCTGCAGAAGCCTGACCTCATACTGGGTGAGGCTTTTACGCACCGACAGGTAATTTTTTACTGCGATAAGATAATCGGTGATAGATCCGGATCCTTTGTTGACTAGTTCCTTTTCCTGGTTTACTAGTAGTTCCATATTCCTGACTTGCGACCTGACGGCAGGAAGCAGTGCACGGGTCTGATCCAGTTCATCCAACCATTGCTGCAATTGCTGATAATATTGCTGTTTGAAAGCCACGGCATAACCGGCCCGTATGTCTTCTTCACTTTTAAGTTTCTGGTGGTTCAGTTTGCGTTGGTTACCATCATATACCGGTAACGTAAAATTCAGCCCGAAGCTAAGGCCAAAATTCTGGTAAATAACGCTGGGTTCATTGTTGATCAACCCTGCATCCGAAAACCAACTGACCGCAGGTTTATAATTTCGGTCGGTAAGGATATTTTCATTGGTGATCCGGAGGCTGTCAATAAAGAAGCGCGTAAACATGGGCATTGCCTCCGGTTTGGATGCGGAACGGTTTTCCAATTCGGGTTTGACAGGCGAAAATACTCCTGTATCCTTTATCCCGCAAAGGATATAAAGATCCGATATTTGTTTCCGGAATTGGAGATTCAGCTCCTTCACCTGGAGCTCTTGCCCTTGCAGGTCGATCGTGAAGGAAAGGTAATCAGTTTGCTTATAGATGCCATTTCCCGTAAGTGATTTCAGGATCTTTCCCTGCTCTTTCGCGAAGGAAAGAAGTTCAAGGTTGACAGAGATTTCGGAATAAGTAGAATAAATATCAAGATATGCAGCGGTGATCGCCTTTTTCAGGCTGTTCTCTGTAAGACGGACCGTGTTTGCCAATGATTGTTTCTGAATGTCAGTTTTCAACAGGTTTGCATCCACAGTTTTTTTGTTGAAGATCTGTTGCGAAACACCCATCACCGTAGTCAGGTTCGCGATGTTTGTCAGGATCTCACTATACCCTAAATGGTTGACAATAGGCGCATAAAAAGCATATCCCTTGAATTCCACCCTGGGTTTATTCATGGCTTTGATGAGCAGGCTGTCGATCCGGTTCGACCGGATCTGTCCATTCATGTCCCTGATCAGGGGACTGTTTTTTATTCCCTCCTGAAGGAAATAATCCAGTGTTTGTACCTGGCTTTTACCAGGCAGAAAAGATAATAAAAAAGAAACTACCACCAGGATCCTGAAAAACATCATTTTCCTTGAATAAAAATATACACCTCTTTAACTTCCCCATCCTTTTCGGCCAACCTGTTGATGATCCTGTCAGATTTCAATCCTGATGAGGATTTCTGAAGTCAAAAGTAAAAAATCCCTGATATCTTTCTGTTGAAATCTTCCCCAAAATATTATGAATGAATACTTCTTTAAATAATTATACAAAAATACATTTTGGTGCGTTATCTTATCCGAAAAAAATCAATATCTGACTTTGGAAAATCTTGTTATGTCCATTAAAAAGATGTTTTTATAGGAAAAATTTTGCATTTCATCAAAAAAAGAAAAATAAATATTTTTATTTGTATATAATATATTAACTTTGTTAACGTAATTTTGCATATCGATAGCTACATTGTAAGGATTAAATCTATTTAAATTAGTTAATTGAAGACCAATGATATTCATTGTCTTCAATGGTTTATTTAATAAAAAAAATCATGGCAACAAAAGAGAAAAAAACAATAACCATCACCAATAAGATAGCAGAAACCCTGAAGGAGGATATAAATTACGGAAAGATCCCTGCAGGGGAAGCGATTATTGAGCGAAAAATTGCCGAACGGTTTCATGCCAGCAATATACCTGTCAGGGAGGCTCTAAGAATCCTTGAGGGGGAAGGTTTTATCATTCACAAAAAATTTTCCGGGTATAGTGTACGTCAGATCAATCCGGAAGAGATGGTCGAATTATATGACATCATTAAATACCTCTCTGGCCAGCTTCTTTCCAAGGGGATTCCCCGTTACACTGAGTTGACCTATCACCATTTCCGGACCCTGATCGAGGAAATGGATAAAACCAAAAATACCAATCAGACGGTTGCTTTATTGATCGAATTTGCCGAAACAGCATATGCTCCAGCCGGATTAAGATATTCCATGGAGCTGGCAATGCAAATCATGAACCGAAACATACCCATTATCCAGGGGATGGTTGAGAAGATCTATAAAGGTACGATCCCGACCCGGTTCCACCGTCATTTCATGGAACTTTGTCAAAAGAAGGATACGAAAGAAGCCATCGAGGTCTGGGTTGATGAATATGAACAAATGACAAAGAGCTTTGTTGCTATCATCAGTAATTACAAACCCTAGAATTAGATCCACAATTAAATATTTACATATGAAAAAGAAAAAAGAATCCACAACATCGAACAAAATTGCAGATTCCCTGCGTGAGGCTATCAACTATGGCCGGCTAAATCCAAGTGATAAGATCATTGAGCGGGAGATTGCCGAAAAATACCAGGCAAGCCATATTCCTGTGAGGGAAGCATTGAGAATTCTTGAAGGCGAAGGATTTGTGATTCACCGGAAATTCGCCGGTTATACCGTTCGCGAAGTCAACCCTGAGGAGATGATCGAGCTGTATAATATCATGAGGTTCCTTACGGTCCAGCTTCTCAACCGGGCAATCCCGAGGTACACCGAGATTACCTATTATCAGATGAAGTCCATTACAGCTGAGATGGAAAAAACCAAGGATGCGGATAAAAATATCGATCTTCTGATGCAATTTGCAGATGTTATTTTTTTCCCTGCCGGGTTAACATTTACTTATAACCTTGCAAAACAAATCCTGAAAAGAAATATTCCGATTCTTCAGGGAGTGATCCTTTCGGTATCCAAAGGAACCATACCGATAGCGGGGTTTAATCATTTTATCGAATTGTGCCAAAAACATGAAATTGAAAATACCGTAAATTTTGTGACAGAACAATTCGATATTGTGACCAAGACATTCGTGGCATTCATGAGTGAATCAAGGAAAGCAGTTTAATCAGGGAAACTAATCCCGGATATCCGGGATCCTCTTTATGTCACACGTGTGATCTGAACGTGCATTTGAGGAGAAAGATAAAGGAATGAATACGATCAGGAACTGTTTTTAGTACCCGTTGATCTTCCCTTCGAGTTTATCGATTTTGACGATCCAGCAACAAACTTCATTCATCGAGGGCGGATTATAAATAAATTCGGCGGTAACATAATTTTTCATGACGATGTTCATGATCCGGATCTTTTGTTGTGGATCTTCGATGAATTCCACTTTCCCGTAAGCAAGTACGCTACGGTATTTCATGGTATAGCTGCACCCAACCTTCTCACTTTGAAACCTCAGAAGATAATCGGTACTGAACTCCACACAAACATGAGGATTATTGGTTAAGATCTCCATCTTTTTTCCCATCCTTGCCGAATGAAAATAAAGAATATCCTTCTCGTACCCGAAATTAAATGGAAGAAGATAGGGAAGTCCGTCAAGATCAACCATTGCAATATGACATACCTGGCATTTACGGATAATTTCTTCCATTTCTGAATGGTCGGTAAGAAATCGGTGTCTCATGGTCAGTTGAATAGATGAGAATAAAGATCAGTGATCTTTTTTATCGGAATGATGTGAATGGAAAACCGCTTCGGGTCGATGCCCTTGAGGTTGTATTTTGAGATAAAGATCCGTTCAAAACCCAGTTTTTCTGCCTCTGAGATCCGCTGGTCAACGCGATTTATGGCGCGAATTTCGCCAGACAGGCCCACTTCTGCAGCAAAACAGGTCTTCGAGTCAATGGGCAGATCTTCATTGGATGAAAGAACCGCTGCAACAACGGCAAGATCAATGGCCGGATCATCCACTTTTATTCCACCGGCAATGTTGAGGAAGACATCTTTGGATGCGAGCCGGAACCCGCTTCTTTTTTCCAGGACAGCCAGCAACATGTTCAGTCGTTTTGTGTCAAAACCGGTAGATGACCGTTGCGGTGTTCCATAGGCGGCAGAACTGACCAATGCCTGGGTTTCGATCAGCATGGGCCGCAATCCTTCAATAGTTGCTGCAATCGTAATTCCGCTTACATCTTCATCACGCTGGGATAGAAGGATCTCCGAAGGGTTGGAAACTTCCCTCAGTCCGGTGTCCTGCATTTCATAAATTCCCAACTCGGAAGTGGATCCAAACCGGTTTTTTGCTGCCCGCAGGATACGATAGCCATAATTCCGGTCCCCTTCAAAATTCAAGACCGTATCCACCATGTGTTCAAGGATCTTTGGGCCGGCAAGACTCCCGTCTTTGGTGATATGCCCGATCAGAAAGACCGGTGTATTAGTGATTTTGGAAAAACGCTGCATTTCTGCTGCAGTTTCCTTTATCTGAGAGATGCTTCCGGCAGAAGAATCAATGTTGTCGGTATGAAGGGTTTGAATGGAATCGATGATCACCATGCCGGGAAGAAGTTCTTCCAGGTGCTGAAAGATGATCTGGGTTGAGGTTTCCGTGAGAATATAACAATCGGTATTTTTAATCCCGATGCGTTCCGCCCGCATGCGGATCTGCTGTTCACTTTCTTCACCGCTGATATAGAGCACTTTTATTCCTTTGCAATTCAGGGCGACCTGCAACATCAGCGTCGATTTTCCGATTCCAGGCTCTCCTCCGATCAGAACGACAGATCCCGGTACCAATCCACCTCCGAGGACCCGGTTGAGTTCCACATCGTGCATATGGATCCGCTGATCGGTATCAAAGGAGATTTCTGTAACGGGTTGTGGTTTCCGCTCCCTTCCGGACGCGCCCATAGATTGCCACTTACCTGATTTTTCTTCGCGCTGAACAACCTCTTCGACATAAGTATTCCATTCGCCACAGGAAGGACACTTCCCAATCCATTTTGAGGATTGAGCTCCGCAATTCTGGCAGAAAAATGTGGTCTTGGTTTTTGCCATAGCGGCAAGATATAGATAAATTATTGATGAAGTTTCAGTATTTTTTGTTCGATTCCGGTAGTACTGTAGCCCGGTGTAAGTTCAATAGTCTTGACCTTTCCGCCTTTTGCCAGCACGATGTCCTGCCCGACAATCTCTTTGATTTTATAGTCTCTGCCTTTCACAAGGATATCGGGCTGAATGGTTTTGATCAGTTCATATGGTGTCTCTTCATCGAAAAGAACCACAGCTGTGACAAATTCGAGGGAAGCAATAACCATTGAACGGGAATGTTCATCGTTAATGGGCCGGTTGTCGCCTTTGATCTTGTGAACCGAAAGGTCGGTATTTATCCCGATCACCAGTACATCTCCTAAATTTGCGGCTTTTGCAAGATATTCAATATGCCCAAGGTGGAGGAGATCAAAACACCCGTTCGTGAAAACCACTTTCATATCTTTAAAATTCCATACTGCACAGGCCCGTCTGAGCTGCTCCCGGTCAAGGATCTTAGAAGAAATGAATTCAATCTTTTTCATTTGGTTTTTTATTAAAAGATAACAGGATCAAGGATAAACTCCCTATGATGAAGATCATAGCTGTTTGAGCAGTCCAGGCAATCCAGCCCAAGGCCAGTCCGGTGGCACGTGAAAGTCCGTAAAGCAATAAGGTTTCCTGGATAATAGCCGGATAGAGTCCGATCCCTCCCGGTGTGATCATAATCCCGATGCTGCCAAGAACAAGGGAAGATAATCCTGCTCCCGGTCCC
Source organism: Bacteroidales bacterium (assembly GCA_049516815.1). Taxonomy (GTDB): domain Bacteria; phylum Bacteroidota; class Bacteroidia; order Bacteroidales; family FEN-979; genus FEN-979. The sequence goes on from JBEKST010000082.1 coordinate 10,053, forward strand.
AGTGTGCTTGTTGAAGCGAAGCAAAAGAAACAAACGTAGACCATGAGGAAATAAAGAAACCAGATAGCTATGGAGTAAAAAACAAAAAGTACTGGTCTCCGGATCTGGCTGAGGGATTTAAATCCTTCCCAGAAGCCAAGGATCAGCGATACGATTTTATGGTAAAATTTGCTGTTTTTTATTTTTTTCCTGAAAAGAAGAAAAAGAAAGATAATCAATGCAAGAAAACCTGCAATTCCTAAAAGGAAAAGGAGATTGGAAAAAGGATCGATAAATTTCCCCTGCAGTCCCGGATAAACATGATTGTTGAGGTAATCGCGCAACGTACCGATCTGGGTAAAAATAGTCAAAAGGAACAACAGGAAAAAAATGATCAGGTCCAATGCCCTTTCGGTGACGACAGTTCCGAAGGATTTGTTGAATGGGATCTTCTCGTACTTTGCGAGGATCCCGCAACGGGTCACTTCGCCGAGCCTTGGAAAGGCCATGTTGGCAAAATAACCGACCATGACAGCATAAAAGGTATTTTTAAAGGAAGGATGATACCCCATAGGCTCGAGAAAGATCATCCACCGTAACGAACGGAGCACATGACTTAAAATGCCCAGGATGATGGCAAGAAAAACCCAATTATAATTGGCAATCCGGAAAGAATGTATGATTTCATCCTTCTCTGAATGGGTCAGGTTCCGGATCGACAACCAGATGATCAGGATTCCCAATCCCAGGAAAAAAACGAACTTGATAAATGTAATGAATTTGCTCCTGAGAGAAGCAGGTCCAGTGTTGAGAAATGCCATTAGTTGCGTTTTTTACCCTTCGTAAGCCGGTTTTTCTTGTCAGGAAATACGAACCGGGGCATGAATTTTTTCGCCTCTTCAAAATCCATCATGGCATAGGAGGCAATAATTATGATATCGCCGGCTACAAATTTCCGGGCAGCTGCGCCATTGAGGCAAATGATCCCGCTTCCTTTTTCCCCTTTGATCACATAGGTTTCAATGCGTTCCCCATTGTTGATATTCAGCACATGAACCTTCTCGAATTCAATCAGGTTAGCGGCTTCCATAAGATCCTCGTCAATGGTGACACTCCCAATATAATTTATATCCGTCTGGGTAACCGTTGCCCTGTGGATCTTGGATTTCAATATTTCGATCTGCATCATGCCGCAAAATTAAGAAAAAAGTTCCATATTATCGATGAGGCGTACGTCTCCAAGAAAAACAGCAGTACAGGCCAGGGCATTTTCATTTTCCTGGGTAGCGTGACGCTCGGCTTTTGCCTCCTGGCCGGGGTTTTCCTCACGGCGGATTGCCTGGCGGCCGAGAAACGCGAGGGGACGCTGGGGCTTCTTTTTCTGACGGACCTCAAGGGCTACGACGTGGTTTTGGGCAAGCTGGCGGCCCATTCGTTGCACGCCGTATTTGGTT
>JBEKST010000083.1:0-11335 GCA_049516815.1 Bacteroidales bacterium
TTCCAGTTCCCTGTAAGAGATCGGTTTGGCGAGGATTTTTTTTTCACGATCCAGAAGGAACATGGTGGGGGTGGCAAAGATGTTGTATTCATCCGAGGATATGCTGTTGAAACCTTTCAGTTCGGAAGTGTTAAGCCAGTTGAGTTTTTGTTCGTGGAGAAAAGTGGTCCATTCATTCCGGCTTGTATCCAGTGACACGGTCATCACCTCCCAGCGCTTTGGCTTTTGTTTGTCATAAAGTTCCTTGAGTTGTGGCATCATCTGGATACAATGACCGCATTCGCTCGACCAGAAGACAAGCAGGGTATATTCAGATTTGATCTCAGAGAGGCGGATTAATTTCCCTTTCGGATCCGGAACTGTGATATCCGGGGCTATCTTCCCAACTGAGATCTTCTTGAAATTTTCCAGTTTTTTCTGCAATTGCGTTTTCCGTGCCTGATCTTCACAAGAAAATGGATCCTGAAAATTGTCGGCCATGTATGTGATCACCGCATCGAAGTGGTATTTGTCAAATCCTCCGACAAAATAATCCAAAAGGAACTTATATACCTCGGCATTAACGGAAGCCTTGCTGAGGATAATTGTAACCGCTTTGATGAATTCCGATTCCAGTTGTTTTTGATTATACTTGTTATTGCTGTAAAGCGACAGGTACGAAATAGCCTTGTTCGCCCATGCATTGCTTCGCAGGGAAAGGGTATCCTTGAAATCCACATCGTCCAGGAAATGTTGTTTAAGGTAAGCAACCCGGTCTTCTTTGGTCAATCCCGCAGGAAGAAAAGGCGTTTGCTGGATCCGGAAGATCCTGATTGCGTATGATCCGGGGTAGAGAGAAGAAAGAGAATCAAGGGTTTTCTTCTCGGATTGCTGCAAACGTTCATATTCTATTGTTGCCTGTGAATAAAACCCATCCTTTTCAGGATAAAAATCGAGGAGCGGAAGTAATAATTCAAGTTTTGCTTGTACTTTTTGGTTATATCCCAGAAAATAGTAATAGATCTTGTTTTCATCGGAGAAAAGGAACGAGGTACTGTCGCCCGACAGATCTCCCCTGCAAACAAACTCAATATTTTCATTGTTCACTACAAGGTCAAGGAAATGATCTTTACCTGTGGAGAGCTTGTAGAGTCCTGTCGGAGTGGCCGGGCCCAGGGTATAAACAAAATGTCCCGATGCGTCGCAGGATACTGAATCGATATGATTGACTTTCTCTCCATAAAAGCCGGAGAGAAAGACTTTCTTCCCCCCGGCATTTTTTATTTCCCCACGAATGGAATGGACACCCTGTGAATATGCCGTGATAACCGACAACAACAGAAAATAAAGCAGGATCCTTCTCATCAAAAATGTGTTCTTATTGACTGTTATCTGTTATCTGCCATCTGTCAATCGTTATCTGGTCTTTTTAACCCGCTTCACCGGCATGTTTGCAGAAGGACCAAGAAGTTCCGTCAGTTTGGCGATCAGGGCATCACCCCTCAGGTTTCTTCCGATGATCTTTTGATCCTTATCAAGCAATACATTGGCAGGGATGGAACTGATGCCATAGAGTTTTCCTGCCGCATTCCCCCAATTTTGAAGATCGGAAACATGGTTCCAGATGAGTTTATCGTCCTTTATGGCTTTTTTCCAGTTATCTTTTTTACGGTCGAACGAAACACCTAGTACATCAAATCCTTTTTTATGGAAGCCGGCATAAGCTTTCACCACATTGGGGTTTTCGAGACGACAAGGATGACACCAGGATGCCCAGAAATCAACGAGAAGAATTTTTCCTTTCAGGGAAGAAAGTGCGACCGGTTTCCCGGTGGTATCATTCATGGTAAAATCAACTGCAGGCTGCCCGATCTGTACACGTTTTAAGATAGCAACTCTTTTAGCGACTGCCTTATAGAAAAAGGAATGGCAGAGGGTGGAATCAAAACCATGCAGCAGCGAATCGAGTTCAGGAAGCTCAAACTGATAGGAATTGCGCATGATAAGCCAGGGCCCTGCAGGTGATGCAGGATGGTTTTTTGCAATGTCGACAATCAATTTTTTCATCCCTTTGTCATAGGCTCTGAATTGGTCATCAAGTTTCTTAATGGTTGCAGTATCTTTCAGGGAATCTGCCTTTGCATACATGGGATCCATCGTATTGATCAGTTTCTGGATGCTGTCATTGCTTTTAATGTATTTTTTGAAAAGATCCTGATTTGCCGATCCTTTCACATCAATCAATCCGGCACTGTCGGCATGAACAACCAGCCGGATGTCAGAATTTTCAAGGAAGAAAGGGAACATCATGTTCTTTCCTTTAATCGTAAGATTCCAACGGTCGGGGGAATCGACTTTTCCCTTGAATTCAAATTCATTATTTTTTACTGCAGCCGAATCCATCGTTACCCAGCCGGTACTATCCATTTTCTGAAGATAAACCATGCTTGTTTCAGCTCCTTTAACGATTCCTGTGATCTTAAACTGGTTTCCCTTTTTTCCTGTGCAGGACAAAAGAATCGCAGCAACAGCGAATATTAGAATGATCTTTTTCATGTTTTTTCCTGGTTTGAACAATTTTTGACAAAAGTAAGATTTTCCAAGGAATTAATAATTCGCTATTTTTACAACGAAAAACCATTTCCCATGAACCCATTCAGAACATGTGCATTGATTATTTTATTGTGGCTTTGCAGTTGCAGAATGTATGCACAACAAGAGACTATAATTCCCGGTCCGGTGAAATATGATATTTCCCGTGAACCTGTTTTGTACACTGTTGGATACGCACACCTGGATACTCAATGGCGGTGGGATTACCCGGAAACCATCAACCAATACCTGAAAGCCACGTTGGATGACAATTTTCGCTTATTCGAAAAATACAAGGAGTATGTTTTCACATTTTCAGGCGCCCGCAGGTATAAGATGATGAAGGAATATTACCCCGACCGGTACGAAAAGCTGAAAAAATATATCAGTAAAGGCCGTTGGTTTGTCGGTGGTTCATCGGTTGATGAATGTGATGCAAACATCCCTTCACCTGAATCGATTCTCCGGCACGTACTCTATGGTAATAATTATTTCCGTAGCGAATTTGATAAAGAAAGTGTGGATCTTCTCCTCCCCGATTGTTTCGGTTTCCAGTGGCACATCCCTTCCATCCTGGCTCATTGTGGCATCAAGGGGTTTTCCACGCAAAAACTTGAATGGGGTTCTGCCGTAGGGATCCCTTTTAATATCGGCAACTGGATTGGTCCCGATGGCAAAGGCGTTGTGGCAGCGTTGAATGCAACTGATTATAGCGGGGATATACAACCACGACTGGATACAGCGCAATATTGGGTCGACCGAGTTCTGGAAAATGGAAAGAAATACGGGGTTTATGCCGATTATCGCTATTACGGTACCGGTGATATAGGGGGTGCACCTTCTGAAACTGCCATAAAAAACGGCATTGGAAGTCTTAATAATCCGGACAGCAAAATAAAAGTTTATCTCTGTTCTTCCGATCAGCTCTTCCGTGACCTTACCGATGACCAGAAACACAATCTCCCAAATTATTCGGGAGATCTTTTGCTGACCCAGCATTCGGCAGGTTCGCTTACCTCACAGGCTTATATGAAGCGGTGGAACAGGAAAAATGAACTGCTCGCCCAATCAGCCGAACCGATGGCTGTCGCAGCTGACTGGCTGGGTGGCATTGCCTATCCGTTTGCTTCCCTGAACGGAGCCTGGTGGCTGACGCTCGGAAGCCAGATGCACGATATCCTTCCAGGAACCTGTATCCCGAAAGCCTATGAATATGCATGGAATGATGAAGTACTTTCCCAGAATAGATTTGCTTCCATCCTGGAAAGTTCGGTTGGAACCCTGATACGGGTTATGGATACAAGGGGAGACGGGACCGCTTTGGTAGTGTATAACCCTATCGCTGTTTCACGGGAAGATGTAGTGGAAGCAGAAGTAGCTTACCCGGAAGGAGCGCCGGAATTCATCCAGGTTTTCGGCCCTGATGGAAATGAAGTTCTTTCCCAGATTCTAAGCCGGACGAAGATTTCCTGTAAAATCATTTTCCTCGCCAATGTCCCTTCTTTCGGACTGGTGTGTTATCATGTGCAGCCTTCAAAAAGAGAAAGTGAATTAAAGAATGGCCTCCTCACAGGAAGCAATTTCCTGGAAAATGAATTTTATAAAGTTGTACTGAATGCCAATGGAGACGTATCTTCCATCCTGGATAAAAAACTGAATAAAGAAATCCTCTCTTCTTCCGCCCGCCTTGAATTCCAGAAAGAACATCCGGAACACTGGCCCGCCTGGAATATGGATTGGAAAGACCGCAGGAATCCACCGTCAGGAACTGTGGATGGTGTCCCGAAGATCACACTCACCGAAAATGGCCCGGTACGAATTTCCTTTAAAGTGGAAAGAACTGCACGGAATTCCGTTTTCATCCAGAACATTAGCCTAAACGCAGGCGAAAGCGGGAAAAGGATCGTTTTCCGGAACACGGTCGGCTGGCAGTCGAAAGGGGTCAGCCTGAAAGCCTCCTTTCCCCTTACGGCAAGCAATCCTGTGGCAACCTATAACCTTGGATTAGGTACCATCGAGCGGGCAACCAACGATGAGAAAAAATATGAAGTGCCTTCCAGGGAATGGTTTGATCTTACAGATAAGTCGGGAACGTATGGCATTACTGTGATCGAAGACTGCAAATTCGGCTCCGATAAGCCGAATGACAAAACCATAAGGCTCACCTTGCTTTACACTCCGACCACCAATTTTTATCATGACCAGTCCACGCAGGATTGGGGAACCCATGAATTTACCTATGGATTATACAGCCACAAGGGTGACTGGCGCGCCGGCAAATCGGAATGGCAGGGCCGCAGTTTGAACCAGCCCTTGAAAGCATTTCAGGCTCCGGTACATTCGGGCTTTCTTGGAAACTCTTTCTGTCTTATAAAAGTAAGTACACCCGAGGTAGATATCCGCGCATTAAAAAAAGCGGAGACCGGTAACCTGGTGATTGTCCGGCTGCAGGAACTTTTCGGGAAGGATATCGAAAATGCCGAGGTCAGCTTTGCAGGAAAGATCATCGCTGCCTATGAAGTTGACGGACAGGAGCGCAAAACCGGCGAAGCTACGCTGAAAGACGGGAAACTATTGGTAAGCCTTGCGAAATACGGACTGAAAAGCTATGCTGTTACCCTCTCATCCCCACTTGAAAAAATCAGCGAGTCGGAAAGTACTCCATTGACGTTGGCATTTGATGAAAATGTTATCTCCGGTGAGAAATATAAGAAAAATGGCGTCTTCGCACCAAAAGGGTACGGGATCCCTGCCGAATTATTCCCGGAAACACTGACCATTGACGGAGTTCATTTTACACTTGGAAACAAAACTGAGGGACAAAACAATGTTCTTGCCTGCAAAGGCCAGAAGATCCCGCTTCCGAAAACTGGCAATTATAACCGGGTTTATATCCTGGCTGCAGCAACACACGACACCAATGGAGTTTTCCGGGCAGGTGAAAGTATGAAGACCTTCCGGATCCAGAAGTATGAAGGGGTGATCGGCCAGTTCGACAAACGTATATGGGATAAACTCGGAAGGATCAAATCACTGGAAAAAGGATTCATCAAGCGCGATGAAGTGGCCTGGTTTGTTACGCATGTACGCAAAGATACGATCAACGACCCTTATCATTATGCCTATATCTTCAAGTACGGCATGGATGTCAGTCCTGCAGCCAGGTTCCTCCAGTTGCCCGATAACGATGCCATCAAAATCTTTGCGATCACGGTTGCAGATAACTATTATGACCAGGCAACGCCAGTACAACCTTTGTATGATGATTTTTCCGGAAGAAAAGGATTTAAACTTACCCTGGAGAAAAGTAATGTTTCGGAAGATATGGTACCCTCTGCCCGTTTGACAGCAATAAAAAACCGTAACCTGAATGACCTTCCTTACAAGATCAGCATGAAGGATTATGCCGATATGCATATGCCCAACGGGGTGACGGTGAATTATTACTTCTCCGGCACCGAAAAACTGAAAACCTATCAGCCAAGTCAGGGCATGGTTGTGCCGGCCTGCAATGATGGTATGTTTGATTTGCTTCCCTCCGATTCCATAAAGGATGTTTGGTTTGAACAGGGAGAAGGCCGCATTGTGATGGATCTTCAGAACAGCGTGGGAGTTGACAGTCTCCATGTATTTGCCGCCCAGGATATGAAACGGGGACCTGAAATTTTTTCTGTTTGGGCTTCTGATAAACCCGTTTTGCCGCCGGTCACGGGTGATCCCAAAACGAATGGATGGAAATATCTTGCATTGGCTGGTCCGTTGGATGTCTGGGGAAACGGGAAAGTAGTCTACAGCATCATTCCCGATGCAAAAAAACCGTTAAGTTGCAGGTATCTCATGTGGGTGAGCGAAGGTTCCGGCCATGGTCCGTATTTTTTCAGGGAAATTGATGTGTTTGAAAGATAAATTTCAGCCTTTTTTCGTCGTATATTTGCAGGTTAACATGCATCCATGATTAAAAAGACGAAACCGATCGATTCCGGGATGGTTCTTCAGAAGATTGAGTATTTTTGCAGCTACCAAGAAAGATGCATCCGCGAAACCGAAGAAAAGCTGAAGGATTGGGCGGTTCAGAAAAAGCTGATACCATCGATCATCAACCAGTTACAGAAGGAAGGCTATATTAATGAAGAACGGTTTGCAAAAGTGTATGCAGGGAGTAAATTCCGTGTCAACAAATGGGGACGCCAGAAGATTGAATTTGAACTCAAGTTGAAAGGAATTCCTGAAGGCATGATCCAAAAAGGGATTGAGGAGATCGACGAAGAAGATTACCAGAGGGTACTACGGGATCTCATCCGAAAAAAACAAAAAGAAATAATACCGGAAAAAGATTTGAACATCCGGGAGAAAATTATAACCTTTGTCCAGGGTAAGGGTTATGAAATGGAACTGATACTTGCTGCTTTGAAGGAACTGAAAATCTGAACATGGTTACACAGGAAATGATGAGGGATCTGCAGTCCCGGCTGGATGCCCTGAGGAGGTTTCTTTGACGTCGATACCAAATTAGCCTTAATAGAAGAAGAAGAAAAGCTGACACAATCACAGGATTTCTGGAACAACCCGAAAGCCGCAGAACAGCTGATGAAGTCGATCCGCGATAAAAAATCGTGGACCGATGGCTACAAGACAGCAACCGATAGTTTTACAGACCTGAAGGTGCTTATGGATTTCTTCCAGCTGGGCGAAGGCACGGAAGAGGATCTTGATCAGCATTACAAAGAAACCCTGCGACTGGTAGAAGACCTCGAGTTCAGGAATATGCTGAGCGGCGAGGAAGACAAGTTCAGCGCGATCGTGCAAATCAATTCAGGCGCCGGCGGTACCGAAAGTCAGGACTGGGCACAGATGCTCATGAGGATGTATATCCGCTGGGGTGAACGGAACCATTACAAAGTAAAGGAATTGGATTATCTTGAAGGTGATGTGGCAGGAATCAAATCGGTTACCATCGAGATCGAAGGAGATTATGCTTACGGTTACCTGAAAGGAGAAAATGGGGTTCATCGGTTGGTACGCCTCTCCCCTTATGATGCCAACCACAAACGGCATACTTCCTTTGCTTCTGTTTATGCATATCCTGTTATTGATGATAATATCGTGATCGACATCAATCCTTCTGATATCACCTGGGACACCTTCCGATCGAGCGGCCCGGGCGGGCAGAATGTCAACAAGGTGGAAACCGCTGTCAGGCTGAAGCATGAGCCGACCGGCATAGTGATCGAATGCCAGGAAACACGATCGCAGGGACAGAACCGTGACAAGGCATTACGGATGCTGAAATCACAATTGTATGAGATCGAACTCCGGAAAAAACGGGAAAAAATCGCCGAGATTGAAGGAAACAAGAAAAAGATCGAATGGGGAAGCCAGATCCGGAATTATGTGCTGCACCCATACCATATGGTGAAAGACGTCCGTACAGGTTATGAAACCTCCGATACACAAGGAGTCCTGGATGGTGATCTGAATGATTTCATTAAAGCGTTTTTAATGGAATTCGGTAGTAGCGGAACCTGAACGCAAACGTATCTCCGCTCTCCACAACGAGTAATCATGACTTGTAACATTTTATTATATTTATTGCGATGATGAAGATCTATCACAATCCGAAGTGCAGAAAATCACGGGAAGGGTTGCAGTACCTGAAGGATAAAAACATCCCTATTGAGATCGTGGAATACATGAAAAACCCGCTTACAGAAAAACAGCTTGAAACACTTCTTGCAAAACTCAATAAAAAACCCTCGGAAATAGTCAGGACACAGGAAGAATATTATAAAAAAAACCTGAAAGGAAAGGATTTCAAAGATCATGAATGGATCCGGATCATGGTGCAAAATCCCAGGCTTATCCGGCGTCCCATCGTTGAAAAAGATTACAAAGCTGTGATCGGTGATCTGTCAGAAAATATTGATCTTCTACTAAAATAATCAACCTAAAAAACATACCACCATGCAAACCCGTACTGAAAAAGACACAATGGGAATTATAGAAGTTCCTGCCGACAAATACTGGGGTGCACAAACCCAACGTTCGGTCGAAAATTTCAAGATCGGTGAACCTGCTTCGATGCCCAGAGAGGTGATACAGGCTTTTGCCATCCTGAAAAAAGCAGCCGCCCTGGTTAATTTTGACCTTGGCGTGCTTCCAAAAGAGAAGATGAAGCTCATCGTTGCCGTATGCGATGAAATTCTGGCCGGTAAACTGGACGATCAGTTCCCGCTTGTGATCTGGCAAACCGGATCGGGAACGCAATCCAATATGAATGTCAACGAGGTGATTGCCAACCGGGCGCATGTGCTGAATGGGGGTAAACTGGGTGAAAAAACCATCATCCACCCGAACGATGACGTGAACAAGTCGCAGTCGTCGAATGATACATTCCCCACGGCCATGAGTATCTCCGCTTACAAGAGAGTGGTGGAAACCACGATCCCAGGTGTGGAAAAGCTCAGGAAAACCCTGGAAGAAAAATCGGAAACCTTTAAGGACATTGCCAAGACCGGGCGTACTCATCTCATGGATGCTACCCCGCTCACCCTGGGGCAGGAATTTTCAGGCTATGTTTCACAGCTGGATCATGCCTTGATTGCGATAAAGAATACATTGCCACATCTGGCCGAATTGGCGCTGGGAGGCACTGCCGTCGGAACAGGAATGAATGCACCGAAAGGATACGACCTGAAAGTGGCTGAAAAGATAGCTGAACTTACCGGATTGCCTTTTGTCACGGCCCCGAACAAATTTGAATCGCTGTCAGCCCACGATGCCATGGTTGAAACCTCCGGCGCCCTGAAAACCCTTGCTGTGAGCTGCATGCACATCGCCAGTAACATCCGACTGATGGCCTCAGGCCCACGCTGCGGTATCGGGGAAATCATACTTCCTGAAAACGAACCCGGATCCTCCATCATGCCGGGAAAGGTAAATCCCACTCAATGTGAAGCCATGACCATGGTCTGTGCACAGGTGATCGGAAACGATGTGACAGTAAATATCGGCGGCATGAGCGGCCATTTCCAGTTGAATGTCTTCAAGCCGGTGATCATCCGTAACGTGCTCGAATCCGCACGCCTGCTTGGCGAAGTTTGCCTGTCGTTTAATGATAACTGCGCCATCGGGATTGAGCCGAACCTTCCTGCTATCCAAAAGAACCTGGAAAATACCCTGATGCTGGTTACGGCATTGAATCCAAAGATCGGTTATGATAATTCCGCCAAGATCGCAAAGAAAGCACATAAGGAAAACATAACCCTGAGGGAAGCAACGCTGGAACTGGGACTGCTCACCGACGAAGAATTCACAAAGATCGTGGATCCGAAGAAGATGCTGGGAAGATAGAAGTTGGCGATTTGGCTGATTAAATTTCTTATATATTAGCTCTTTCACAAAATCCCTGATCATCATGAAAAAATTCTACGTCAGTCTCCTGATTGTTCTTTCATTTTTATTAGTCCCCTCTGTAAATGTTTCAGCCCAGAAGAACTTTATCGATGGTTATATCATTACACTGAAAAAAGACACCCTGAAAGGTAAGATTGATTACCGTGAATGGAATCTAAATCCTTCATTGATCCATTTTACAGATGCGGCAGGGAAAATAGACATCTTCAGGCCCGATGACATTGCAGGTTTTTTTATTCCCCCGAAGGACCACTACATCAGCAGCCATGTTTCGCTTGATCTTTCTTCCTTCCAGACAAAAGACCTGATGGAGTACCAGGAACCCAAATTGGTCAGAGACACGGCCTTGTTTCTCATGACCCTCGTGAAAGGAAAAGCTTCTTTGTATTACTTTAATGATCGGAATAACCGGGAACATTATTATGTCTCAAAAGATGATGCACCTTTAGTCGAACTCCTTCTGAAAAAAAGTTATATTAAATCGTCCGAAGAGCATACAGAGCCTCATGGTTATGTGGCGACAGTTGAACTTTTTAAAGGACAGTTAATCGCACTTTTTAATGATTGTCCTGAACTTAAAGAGATAATCAATACTTTGAGCTATTCAATTGCAAGCATCAGGTCGATAGTGATCCGGTATAATGAATGTATTCACTCTCCTCTTGAATTTGTAAAAAAAGAAGAATCTATCAAATTCAAATTCGGACTCCTTGCCGGCCCTACGCTCACAAAAATATCATTTAGAGGAGGATCTGATGATCTTACCGGCGTAAAAATGAGTGATTGCTACAGTTTTCTTGCCGGGGTTTCATTTCAAATTATTTTTCCGCTTGAACGCGCTCAGTGGGTATTGGAAAATGAACTTGTTTACAAACCCTATGATAACAAGGCTTCAATATCAGAAGTATCCTGGACCAATGATAAATATGACAAAAACTTCTCTTTTAAGATGGGTTACCTCAAACTTTACACCCTGTTACGCTATCAGTACCCAAAATGGAAAATCCGGCCGTTTGCCGATTTTGGGATGTCCAATAGCTATGCCATCCGATCTTCTGACACTAAAACGATAGTAATAGCATATGCAGGTACTAATGACAAAATGACTACAACCGGAGCTGCCATAAAAAATCCAAAATTGTATGAATTTGGTATTCTCGGAGGGGTAGGTATTTCCTGGTGGAAGATCAGTGGTGAAGTTCGCTATGAATGGGCGCAGGGTATGTCACCTCAGTTTGGATTTAGTGGGCCTGAAAACACTTTGTACTTTGTTGCTTCTTACTTATTCTGATCAATTCAATAATTCACCATTTCACCAACTCCACAGCTATTTATGCATTTCCTGCTCTGC
>JBEKST010000084.1:0-11320 GCA_049516815.1 Bacteroidales bacterium
AAAACTATCACTGAAATACCTTTGATACTGAGGTTTATTCTCCTGATCAAAAAAACTTACTTTTGCCATGTTGTTAACCTTTTTTTCGGTCAACATATTTCAGGCATCGACAGTTCATGGTTCACAGTACACGGTTCAGTACACAATTTTATAGTAAGTGTGTGCCGTGTGCCGGGTACCATGTACCACCTACTTAATACCGAATTCCTTCTTTATCTTTCCAACATAATCAAGCTTTTCCCACGCAAAGAATTCCACTTTTTTCTTATAAACATCTTTACCATTCCCGTTTGACTTCTTTGGTTTTGAGCCAGGCACCGGGTAGTAAACGTCCACTTCTTCCGAAAAACTATCTCTTCCGAAATGGCCATAAGTGGCGGTCTTCAGGTATATCGGGTTCTTTAGTCCGAAACGTTGCACGATGGCATATGGCCTCATGTCGAAGATCTTCTGCACCTTTTTGGAGATCTCCCCGTCGGATAAAATTTTCCCTTTGCCATTTTTCACTTTTGCCGTTCCGTATGTGTTGACGTATAGTCCGACAGGTTGGGCAACGCCAATGGCATAGGCTACCTGGATGAGGACCTGGTCGGCTACCCCTGCAGCCACAAGATTCTTTGCGATATGCCTTGCAGCATAAGCCGCAGAACGGTCAACCTTGGAGGAATCCTTGCCGGAAAATGCACCGCCCCCATGAGCACCGTGACCGCCATAGGTGTCAACAATGATCTTGCGGCCGGTCAGCCCGGTATCACCATGAGGTCCACCGATGACAAACTTCCCGGTCGGGTTGACATGTAGTTTGTAATCTCCCTGGAACAGTTTTTTTATCCGGGACGGAAGGGTCTTCAGTACGCGTGGTATCAGGTATTTAACGATATCCTTCCTAATCACTTCCTGCATTTCTTTATCGGCAACAGCGATGGCTTTTGCAGTAGCGTTCCTGGGTTGTATGAAATCGTCATGTTGTGTACTCACCACGATGGTATCGATCCTCTTCGGCTGGCCGTTGTTGTCATATTCAACGGTGACCTGCGATTTGCTGTCGGGACGAAGATATTTCATTTGCTTTCCTTCCCTGCGGATAGTCGCCAGTTCCTGGAGGAGAATATGTGCAAGTTCACTTGAGATCGGCATCAGGTTATCCATTTCGCGACAGGCATAACCAAACATCATTCCCTGGTCGCCTGCACCCTGATCTTCCGGTTTTTCCCTTACTACTCCCATGTTAATATCCTTGGATTGCTCATGGATGGTGGAAACTACTCCACACGAATCGCTGTCGAAACGGTACTCGGCTTTGGTATAGCCGATCTTGCGGATCACTTTACGGGCTGTATCCTGCACATCCACGTATCCTTCAGTTCTGACTTCGCCGCCGCAAACAACGAGCCCGGTGGTAACAAAGGTTTCACAAGCAACTTTGGATTCGGGATCCCATTTTAAGAATTCATCAAGCAATGCATCAGAGATCTGGTCGGCAACTTTATCCGGATGTCCTTCAGATACGGACTCGGATGTGAATAAATATCCCATAATAAACAGTTTTATTGAGTTAATAAATAAAAGATGTAAACAGGATTGGATCTGAAGATTGACGGAAGGAAATATTGTTTTAGCATTTTTTCCAGTGGTTGCAATCAATCAAATCTTTCCACTAAGCTGGCAGCAAAAGTAATATTTTTTTAATTATGAATGATAAGGTTGAAATTTGATTTCGCCAACTCACCAGCTAATCCTTTGTCAGCTCCTGGAAGACTTCCTCAAGCCTGAGTTCTTCTTTTTGCATCGCAAGAACGGTCAGCTTTTGATCGACGGCAAACCGGAATATATCAGGACGGATATCCACTGAAGGTTGAGCGGTGAGCTGGAAGCTGAAGGGTGTCAGAGCAGTGACCTCTTTCACCCCGGTGATCTTTGCAAGCAAACCGGCATCCACTGCTGAACCGAACTCTACCTTTATCACATTCCCGGAGGTGGAGATATGCTGAAGATTTTTTGTGGAATCGTCCGCTACGATCTTTCCTTTGTGGATGATGATTGCCCGGTCGCAGATGGCTTCCACCTCCTGCATGATGTGCGTGGAAAGCATGACGGTTTTTTCCTTACCGATGGTTTTAATCAATGACCGGATCTCGAGCAGCTGGTTAGGATCAAGTCCGGAAGTAGGTTCATCAAGGACCAGTACCTCCGGATCATGCAGCAAGGCCTGGGCAAGGCCGACACGCTGGCGGTAGCCTCTTGACAAAGCCCCGATCTTCTTGTGTTTTTCTGATTGAAGGCCTGTGAGATCGATGACCCCGGCAATTCTTTTTTTTCTGCTTGCCGCCAGATGCTGGATGCTTGATACTGGATGCTTGATACCGGAGGATGTTAATATTCCATCAATGAAGGAAAGGAACTCTTCAACATACAAATCAAGGTAAAGGGGATTGTTTTCGGGAAGATAACCGACTTTTTTCCTTACTTCCATGGATTGTTCCAGGATATCGAAGTTGCAGACACTGGCATCGCCGGAAGTGGGAGGAATGAAACAGGTAAGGATCTTCATGATCGTGCTCTTGCCCGCACCGTTCGGCCCAAGCAGCCCCACAACTTCACCCGGTGCAATTTCAAATGACACAGCATCGAGGGCTTTCTGCTTTCCGTAAATTTTGGTTATCGAGTCTACTTTGATTGACATTAGGGAGTTATAAAGTTTATAAAGTTCATAAAGTTCATAAAGTTCATAAAGTTCATAAAGTTTGTAAAGTTATATAGTAAAATGAAACTCATTGAATCACCGCTCACTACTCACTACGCGCCACTCACTATTCACAATTTCGCTATTTCGCTATTTGAATGGCTGCAAAATTAGAAAAAATGTGATTACACCATTTCACTTTCTAATTCCTTCTCATCCTGATCATCATATGAAGAATTGACCAGAAAAAAAGAATCTGGCCGAGTAGGTAAATAACCCAGCTGAAAGTAACCGGGACGAATGCGGCGGCATATTCAATCAGTTTTGTGTTTCCCCTGAAATGAACCATTTCGGAAATAGAATACCTGTCGAGCATGTAGCTCATATACGGTCGGGTATAGGCAATGATCACGATCAGGGATCCCGTTATCAGCAGGAGCCATTCATACAAGGAAATCCGGAAAGTTTCATCTTTTGACCTGTAATAAAGGATGACCACCGCCAGCAGGATCATTGTGAGGGAATTGATCACAGGGGCCAGCACAGGCCCGGCCCAGGTCACCGGGATCAGGAACAGCAGGTCCCAGGTGAGGAGTGAAGGTGGCCATCCAAGAAGGAAAATCAGGTAGATATAATAAAAGATATCCCAGATGGCAAAAGAATAAATAAAAACGGCAAAACGGCTGATCCGGCTTTTGGTTGCGATTCCAGCTATTGTGAAGAGCATGACCATTGTCGCGGCTTCCCTGAGGATCTCCGTGACCAAAATATGCTGATCCATCATCTTTAATGGGAAAACAAATCCTTCGGGATAATAGAGTGCCCGGAGATAAACAACAACGGCGCTCTCGAGAAAAGCCATCGCGGCAGCAAAAATCCCGGTCCAGAGGAGTATTTCAGAAATTTTTTTCATTTTTGATTATTATGAGAAGATAAAAATAAACAAACTTTCTTCACCGCAAAAAAGGAAAGACGCAAATAAAATTCTCTGTGAACCTCAATTATTTCTCTGTGAATCTCTGTGTAATTCCCATACCCACGATTAGGTTAATACACAGAGGTGCACAGAGAAGACACAGAGTTACACAGAGATTTAGATCGATTAAAGTAAAAGTTCCCTAGATAATTTGTTTAATCAAAAATTTAGTTCTATTTTTGCACCCCTTTTTGATGGGAATAATGTTAATAATTTAGCAACCAGTTGAAATTCATGAATACGTTAAGCTATAAGACAATAAGCGCCAACGCAGCAACGGTAAATAAGGAGTGGGTACTTATTGACGCAGAAAACCAGGTACTTGGACGTTTATCGACCCAAGCAGCACGATTGCTCAGAGGCAAGCTGAAAACCAATTATACACCCCACGTTGACTGTGGTGATAATGTTATCATCATCAACGCTGAAAAGGTCATCCTTACCGGTAAAAAGATGGAAGAAAAGGAATATGTCCACCATACGGGTTACCCTGGAGGACAGCGGTTCACATCACCACGGAAACTCCTGGCCAAAAAGCCCACTGCCGTGGTAGAAAAAGCCATCAAAGGCATGCTTCCTAAAAATCGTCTGGGGAGTGTATTATTTCGCAACCTGTATGTTTATGCAGGCCCGGAACATCCCCACCAGGCTCAGCAACCCAAAATAATCAATCTAAATTCAATCAGATAATATGGAAGTTATTATGACTCTCGGCAGAAGAAAAACTGCCGTCGCGAGGATTTATTTAAAAGAAGGCGAAGGAAAAATTACAGTCAACGACCGCGATTATAAAGAATATTTTCCCACGGTGATTTTGCAATACCAGGTTGTTGAGCCCTTCAACATCACGAACACCGTAGGGAAATACGATGTTAAGGTAAACCTGGATGGAGGTGGAATTACCGGACAGGCAGAGGCCCTAAGTCTCGCCATTTCACGTGCACTCTGCAAGATCAGCGAAGAACACCGGCCTGCACTGAAAGCAAAAGGATTGATGACAAGGGATCCCCGTATGATAGAACGAAAAAAATTCGGACAAAAAAAAGCCAGGAAAAGATTTCAATTTAGCAAACGTTAAAATTATTATAGTAAGCAAATTATGTCAAGAACCACTTTTGATGCATTATTGGATGCTGGTGTTCATTTCGGTCACCTGAAGAGAAAATGGAACCCGAGCATGGCCCCTTATATTTTCATGGAAAGGAACGGGATCCACATTATTGATCTTTATAAGACCATGGCCAAGATGGATGAAGCAGCATCTGCACTCAAACAGATCTCGAAATCAGGAAAACGCATACTGTTCGTTGCTACAAAAAAACAGGCAAAGGAAATCGTTGCTGAACAAGTGAAGAGAGTTAACATGCCATACGTAACGGAACGCTGGCCCGGTGGAATGCTCACCAACTTCGCTACCATCCGGAAAGCAGTCAGGAAAATGGCTTCCATCGATAAACTGATGAACAGTCCTTCCTATAACAACCTTTCCAAAAAAGAACGTCTGACAATCACCCGTGAAAGGGCTAAACTGGAAAAGAACCTCGGCAGTATCGCCGACCTGAACCGTCTTCCTGCAGCCGTTTTTGTTGTGGATATCCTGAAAGAACACATTGCTGTTGCCGAAGCAAAAAAATTGAATATTCCAACATTTGCTATCGTCGATACAAATTCTGACCCGCGCCAGGTGGATTTCGCCATTCCGGCCAACGACGACGCTTCCAAATCCATATCCCTCATTATCGAATCCATGGTTAATGCTATCGAGGAAGGCCTTATTGAGCGTAAACTCGACCGGGATAAAAAAGCTGCCGATGAAGAACGCGAAGGAAAGACCGAAGGCGCAGAAGATGAATTCGGGGTGCGCACCAGCATTGAGGTAATGGATCTGGATGAGGAAGAAGAAGGGATCAAGATCACTAAGAAAGATTTTGTCGAAACCAAAGTTCCTAAGCTGAAAACCATTTCGGATGAGGAAAAAGAAAAAGTAAAAACTCCCCGTAAGCGAATCAGCAAACCCGTTGGAAAGTCGAATAAAAAGTAAAGGAATGGGATATGAGATGTGAGATGTGGGATGAGCGATCTCCCAATCTCAAATCCCACATCCCAAATCTCACATCACTTAAAATTAAACACCTAATACTATATGATAAACATTACTGCTGCCGACGTTAATAAATTACGTCAGATGTCCGGCGCCGGGATGATGGATTGCAAAAAAGCGCTCCAGGAAACTGAATGCGATTTTGATAAAGCCATTGATTACCTGCGGAAAAAAGGACAGAAAGTCGCTGCAAAAAGAGCCGACCGCGATGCAAATGAAGGCATCGTCATCTCGAAAACCAATGAGGATCATACCTATGCAGGCCTGATCATGGTAAATTGCGAAACCGATTTTGTAGCCAAGACCGATGATTTCAGAAAATTCGCTCACGACCTGCTTGACCTGTGCATAAAAAATCGTCCTTCCGGAATCGAAGCCATCCCAAAAATGAGGCTGAATAAGATGACCGTGGAAGAGAAATTGAATGAGATGCTCGGAAAAACCGGGGAAAAGATTCAGATCGCACATTATGAATTTCTGGAAGCTCCTTTCGTTTCATCTTATAACCATCATGGAAACAGGCTTGCAACCCTCCTCGGACTGAATAAGAGAGATGCCAGGAACACGGCTGAAGTCGCACATGAATTAGCCATGCAGGTTGCTGCCATGAATCCCGTTGCCATTGACAAGGATGATGTTTCCAGGGAAATCATCGAGCACGAAATTGAAATCGGGAAAGAACAGGCCCGTCAGGAAGGAAAACCGGAAGAAATGCTGGAAAAGATCGCAACCGGTAAACTTGTAAAATTCTTTAAAGACAATACGCTGCTGAACCAGGATTTTGTGAGGGAACCAAAAAAAACGGTTCGTCAGTTCATGGCAGAAAATGATAAAGACCTCCGCGTCACCGGTTTTAAAAGGCTGATTCTCGGAGCATAATATTGGTTCAATTGGTTTTTATTTATCAGGGGACCCTCGTTTGTTAAGATGTCCCCTTTTTTATTTACGATTTACGATTGAATTGTAAGATTGACGATCTTCGATTGAGGTTTGGAAAAGTCGTACTTCAAAAATGGTAACTTCATTCTGTAATCGTAAATCATAAAATCGGAAATTCAATCGTAAATCGTAAATCATTGTTAGTTTTGTTCCGATGAAGAAAAAAGAGCAGGTTCAGAATATGTTTAACGACATCTCGGGGAAATATGACTTCCTGAATCATTTCCTTTCGCTCGGTGTTGATTTCATCTGGAGAAGAAAATTCGTTAACCAGCTTTCCCGTTACAAGCCTCGCCATGTACTCGATGTTGCAACCGGCACCGGTGATCTTGCGGTGCTCATCTGCACACTGGAACCGGAAAAGGTTACAGGGATTGATATTGCGGGAAATATGCTCGCTATAGCAAAAAAGAAAGCCGCTCAAAAACAGCTGCAGGACAAGCTCACGTTTCAGGAAGGCGATGCCGAAGATCTTCCGTTCCCCGATGAAGTATTCGATGCCGTAACGGTGGCCTTTGGCGTAAGGAACTTTCATGACCTGGAGAGAGGTCTTACGGAAATGAAACGGGTCATGAAAACCGGAGGTGTGATTATGATCCTTGAATTTTCACATCCTGCATCCTTTCCCCAGAAACAATTATACGGTTTTTACTCAAAACACATCATCCCTTTCATCGGGAAAATAGTTTCCAGGAATAAACAGGCTTATACCTACCTGCCCGAATCCATTTCCGCTTTTTTATCGGGTAAAGATTTTCTTAACATCATGAAAAAAGTTGGAATAAAAAACGTTTCGCAGCGTGCGCTTACATTTGGCGTGGCCACAATCTATAAAGGTGAAAAATAAACATAACCCTTACATGTGCTTATCCTATCTATAAAATAAAAGTTCATTTAATCCGTTATTATAATTCACTAAACTACCTCCTTTATTGAAATCCATCCGGCTTATCATCGCGTCCCTGTTACTTTGTTATCTTTCGTTTTCAGAGAAAGGATATGGGCAGAGCCAATGGATACTGAACATGCCGATGTATGACCAGGAAATGTTTCATTTTGGGTTCGTGCTGGGAGCCAATCTGAGCTATGTCACCATACGTCCTATTGCAGACCTTACCACCCATAATTTCGATTCCCTATTCATCCCCGACATCCTGCCATTGCCTGATTCTGCAAAGGTATTGTCGATCACATCCAATCCTGCCCTCGGCTTTGTTATCAGTATCGTAAGTAATATGCGGATGGGCGATAATTTTGACCTTCGTTTTATTCCCTCCCTGAGCTTTGGTGACCGCGACCTGATATATAGCATCAAGATCTACCGGAAAGAAAGTGAATCTCTGATGGTCATTACAAAAAAGGTCCCCTCAACCTATGTGAACTTTCCGATCGAAGTTAAATTCAAATCCGACCGGTACAACAATTTCAGGGCATACCTGATGGGAGGTGCCCAGTATACGCTCGACCTGGCTTCTCAGGCAAAGAAACGGGAGCAGCGAAATGCCGACCAGAAGATCGTCAAATTTAACCAGAATGATGTTTACCTGGAAGCCGGGGTAGGTTTTGATTTCTACAATGAATGGTTCAAACTGGGGTTGGAACTTAAAATGATGTACGGACTGTTCGACGAACTGAAAAGGGAAAACAACCTCTATACAAACAGCATCCAAAGCCTGAGATCAAAAATTTTCCAGTTCTCAGTGACCTTTGAATGATGAATTTATCTTTGGCCGGAAAAAAAACAACTAACAACTTATATTATGTCAAAATTCATCACTGTAACCATCGTGAAAGAAAGCGAAGAGGATCTGAAAATAGACACTCCCGTTACCCTCAATACCCATTATATCATCAAGATCATGAAAGCAACCGAAGATGAGCATGGTAATTCATCAATCGCCCTTGCGACTGGCGAATTCCTGTTTGTACAGGAAGGAGTGGAAGAGTTGAAAGGGATGGTTCAATGAGGGATAACAAAAGAGGAACTGGTGAAGTGGTGAACTGGTGAATTGGTGAGTTATTTATTAACTGGTGAACTGGTGAACTGGTGAACTGGTGAGTTTTAGGATTTGAATTTCTCTTTAAGCTTTCTTTTTGTCGTTGAAAAGACAGATAAAAGTTTGGTTGTTTCTTTTTGAAGCAATTTGATCCTTTCATTCCTAAGGGAATAAGTCTCTTCAATGAACTCAAGCCAGAATAGGGTTTCATCACATTCTTCGACCACAATACAGAGCTTTGAATAATATTCCTGAGTTGACCTTGACCTGCAGGCAGCCCGAAAATTAGCAGCTACTGAAGTTCCACTTCTGATAATTTGTCCTTTGAGATAAAAGACAGATTCTTTTTTCGGCAACTCCTCAACCCATCTGCAAATGTCCATTGCAGGGGATTTCGAGCGCCGGCGGAATTGTTCATTAATTTTTTCGTTCGTATTTTCCATCTTGGTTTTTTCTTCTTAGAGAACAGTTTATATTAAATTTTTAACAGACTCTAAGGTGAACCATCATTCACTAACTTTGCGGGACTATAAAAACCAAGATTATATAAAGGATGACAGGATCGACTGTAATGAACACTTTCAACATATAATGGCCAAACAGAAACCAAAATCAAAAACAGCAAAACCAATACCAGTAAAAACCATAATCAAGAAAGATTATACATTTTACTGGTTGATAGCTGGTTTATTACTTACCTTGATTGTTTATTTTCCTTCCCTTACAAATGGGATTATGGATTGGGACGATAAGGAATATCTGAATAATCCTTATGTGAATAACCTATCTCTATCTGGTATTGTAAAAATCTTTTTCGTTTATATCCATGGAAATTATCATCCTCTTACCCTGTTATCACTTGGGATAGATCGTCTCATAGCGGGTGAGAGTCCCTTTATATTTCATTTTACGAACCTGCTCCTGCATCTTTTAAACTCATTCTTGGTTTTTTTGCTTGTTAAGCGGCTTACTCAAAACAATCTTCTGGCTGCATTGACTTTCATACTATTTGGAGTTCATACTTTGCATGTTGAATCAGTTGCCTGGATATCCGAAAGAAAAGATGTTTTGTACTCATTTTTTTACCTGTTATCGCTTATCATCTATACGACCTATGCTTCCAGTCGGAAAGGTATGTATTATGGGCTGTCACTTCTATTTTTTTTATTTTCCCTACTGGCTAAAGGACAGGCAGTAGTTCTGGTAGCCATTCTCCCATTCATTGATTATATGAAGGACAGGAAATGGTTTTCAATAAAAGTTTTATCAGAAAAAATACCTTTCTTCCTTCTTTCGCTGATCTTTGGATGGATTGCTTTCCGTGCCCAGGAATCAGGAAATGCTATACACTTTGAAGCCTTTACACTGCCTGAAAGGTTCGCTTTTGCTTCCTTTGGGTTGACCCAATATTTGATTAAAAGCATTTTACCTATTCACCTTTCAGCATTATATCCATATCCATTAAGACTATTAAATGGAAATATCCCTTCATTTTATTGGTTATTTATTATTCCATTACCTGTTTATTTAATAGGTTCTTATTTTTTATTTAAGCGTTCGAAAATCTATGTCTTTGGTCTTAGCATGTTCTTTTTGAATCTTCTTCCACTTTTACAAATAATTCCTGTTGGGGGATCGATCATGGCAGACCGTTATTTTTACATACCGTCAGTTGGATTGTTGTTTTGTTTTGCCTTCGGTTTGCTGGAAATCAGAAATACGAGGATCAGGTATACATCGTTTGTACTGTTTATCCTTGTTCTTTCATGCTTAACGTTTTCACGTTGTATGGTTTGGAAAGACAACATAACGCTGTGGGATGATGTGATCAGTAAATATGATTACGCTGAGCTTGCATACAACAATCGCGGTTTTGCTTACGCCAATGTTGGGAAGTTGGACAAGGCAATAGCCGATTACTCCAGGGCAATCGAGATTGACCCAAATTACACTATGGCATTTGCCAACCGTGGTAATGCTTACGGGATCATTGGGCAGTGGGACAAAGCTAAGGTCGATTTCTCCAGAATGATCGAGATTGACCCGAAAAATGCCACAGCCTGGTACAATCAAGGCCTTGCCAACGCTAACCTTGGGAAGTTGGACAAGGCAATAGCCGATTACTCCAGGGCAATCGGGATTGAACTGAAATATACAGATGCTTATAACAACCGTGGTGTTGTTTATGTGGAGCTTGGACAATATGACAAGGCGATAGCCGATTGCTCTAAAGCAATCGAGATTGACCCGAAATATGCCAAAGCATATTACAATCTTGGCGTTGTTTACGGTAACCTGGGTCAGTGGGACAAAGCAATATTCGCTTACTCCAAGGCGATCGAGATTGACCCAAATAATACTCAGGCATATTCCAACCGTGACTTTGCCTATAAGAGGTTAGGCATAAAGAAAAAGCCATAGCCGATTACTACAAGGTGATCAAGATCGATCCAATTTTTAAACAGACTTTTAATCGGCTAAACTTCAAAAAGTAATACGTTATTAAAAAAGTGGTGAACTGGTGAACTGGTGAACTGGTGAGTTTTTTTTAATTGGTGAAATGGTGAACTGGTGAACTGGTGAGTTTTTTTTAATTGGTGAAGTGGTGAAATGGTGAACTGGTG
>JBEKST010000085.1:0-11129 GCA_049516815.1 Bacteroidales bacterium
TCTATTTTTCAAGATGGATCGGATTACAATTACATGCTGAGATCTTTTACCAGGTCCATCCCATAAAGGCTCCTTTTCTTTATAGCGATGATGCAACCCATAATATCCCCGTCGACGCCATGTCAAATATGCTTCAGATTGGGATCTCTGCAGGATTTATTTTAAGACTGGGAAACTGATAATCCTGATCAATTCAGTAAAAATGAACTACCCCGCTACTCTGCGGCGGAATCTGGGTTCAGGGCTCTGTCCTGGGGTTCATACCCGTAATTGAGGAAATGGAACCTTTTTCCTGTCAAATACTCAAATTACTTTTCCCCGGCATGAATTTTCTGGCGCATTTTGATCATTTCGGTGCCTGAATATTTTAATCCAGACTCGATTATCATTTTCTCAAACTCTTTCGTGCTGTATAATTTTACATGCGCAGGATCAAAAATTTTGAAAGTCTTGGATATTATTTTGAAAAACCAATTATCGACTGTCGGATCAAGAATATAGATTTTACCTCCATGTTTGAGAAGCCGGTGCATTTCTTTTAATGCTTTGTCAGGATTTAAATAATGATGAAAGGAATTGGAACAGATGATTATATCAAAAAAATTACTTTCCAAAGGAATTTCTTCCGCATTGGCTTTTATAAAATGAAAATTTTCTCTGCCTTTAAAGTTTTCTTTGGCTTTTTCAATCATCTTCGTGGAAAGGTCAACACCAAAAAAAGAACCTTTATCATTAATCAACTTTGAAGTCTGACCTAATGCCCAGCCGGTCCCGCAACCGATATCAAGGATGCTGACATTTTCTTTAAGGTTCAATAATGAAATAACTCCCAATTGAGCCGATCTTAAGTAATCATATTTCCAGCTCTTGCCGTCAAAAGTATTTGCCCATTTATCCCATTTCGCTTCATTTAGTTGTATGTGCTTTGATTCTTCCATCTTATCCTCTTTCTTTTATTTGTGAGACTTCAATTTTAAGAACGCAGTGAATTAAAATTGATAATTGAACAATCCCTTCGAGTACTCGGGACCCTGGGGTTCATACCTGAGATTTTGAGTGCAACCTTAGGTGGAATTTTTCCTTGGTTCCCGATCTGGAAAGGCATCAAAGGTAGCTATTATTAAAGGAGCTCAAAAATATTTAAGATCGAAAATCACTGTTTGATATTTATGTCCTTTCTGATAACAAACTCGTCAATCGCTATGATCTCAACATCTTTCAGAACAGACTTTGAATAATGTTTTTGAAGATATTCCTTCTGCCACAACCACTACATCGAAACTTACTATCCTTTGTTTTTATGCGAAAGATTACAATGCCTTCTCTATACTCTGTCGTTTGGTACTCCTGATCTGTAAGCACGAAAGCATGACTAATCAAATTTGTACTCATTGGAAATTAGATTTTTTTCAAATATATCTATATGTTCGCATTATTGCGATGAACCTTTTTTTTTGATGTGTCAGGACCTGAAAAACGGGGAAGACAGACATATTAACGATCGTCCAATCCTAAATTGAACCAGCATCTTAAAATAAATATAGTAATGCTTTCCCTGTGAGATGACAATATCGTTTTTCATTATCTTTGCGGTCTTCAATTTACCTGAAGGCATATGACCTTTTTATGAAAGTCCCAACCTGTCTTGCTTTCATTTGTATGTCGATCCTGCTGATTGCATCCTGCAAAAAAAAAGAAACGGAATGTTATTACGAAACGCCAAAAACCCTTGTAATCGTTTCCGATAATGATCCCAGCAGCGACATCATGGTTGGTATTTTAGGCGCAGTGAAGTCGGCCCATCCCGATATGCAGATCCAATATTTTCAATCAAAAGCATTTGATGTTTTCCAGGGATCATATCTGCTCTCCGTGACGGTCTTGGACTATCCGAAAGGAACGTATATTGCCGGTATTGTGGAACCGGGCGCTTCCAGCAAGCGCATCGTATACCAGGCGGGTAATGAATTTATACTGACTCCCGACAACACGCTTTCGACCTGGATCCTGGATATTTATCCTTTGACGCAATGTTATTTCATCGAAAACCCACTGGTACTTGGTGGTGCGCTTCCCGAAGATCTTACATTTGAAGAATTCTATAAACGCGCAATTCTTTCTTTGATTTCAGGAATACCGCCTTCATCTTTTGGACCGGTTTGTGCCAATCCCCAGAAATTCCAGGTACAGGACCCGGTAATCTCGGGAGATACAATAAAAGGGGAGGTTCTGTTTACAGATAACTTTGGCAACTGTGTTACAAATATACCGACTGGCCTGATGACAAATATTCCGGTCGGTTCAGTGCTAAACCTCACATCCGATACTACCCATTTGACCATCACGATGGGAACAACCTATTCCTCCGTCCCTGTGGGCGACAATGTATGTTTTATCAATAGTTCAAAACGCCTTGAGTTGGCTGTCAATTATGGAGATTTTTCAGGTAAATACCAGATCGCGGCGGGTTCAAAGATTATTCTATGCAAATCAACTAATCATATAATATTTTTTGACGAATTGGGTTTTAGATATGCCATTAAAGTTTAAAGCAGGGTATATTCGGGAATGAGATATTACTTTCAAAATATGCTTAGAAAAGAACACAGATTTAAGAAAAGCAGAAAAAGTCTGATAAGTATACTATTTCTTGTTATTTCCAATTTTTTAATAGGACAAACAGCTCATGATACGCTTCCTTCCAAAATTACCTTATCACAATGCATAACCTATGCGTTGGCAAACCAATCTTTGATTAAACAATCATTACTTGATGAAGCTATTACAAGAAGAGATATAAGAATAGCTCTGTCGGGATGGTATCCGCAACTGGAATTTGAAGCCAATGTTCAGCAGTATCTTCAGGCTCCGTTATCCTATTATCCTAACCTGCTTAATCCGTCCGCTCCCGGAATTTCTTATCCCTCCACTGCAACTTATGTATCAGCAGGCATATTTTCTGCAAACCAGACCATATACAGCAACAATTTATTTTTTACTGCCAGAACTTCCAGAGAACTCCGCAAACAGGCTTCAGAGAATACGGAAAATTCAAAGATTAACACCTATGTTGATGTAACCAAAGCTTTTTTCGATGTGTTACTTACAGAGGAACAGATCAAGGTCCTGAATGAAGATATACTTCGCCTGCAGCGTAATTATCAGGATGCTTACAGCCTTTATCAGAATGGTCTGACAGACAAAATAGACTATCAGCGTACTGAAATATCTCTCAGTAATGCTCAGGCACAAAAAAAATCTACAGAAGAAGCTGTAAAAGCTAAATATTCGGTATTAAAACAACTTATGGGAGTGGTTCCTGAAAAGCAACTAACGGTTTCATATGATTCTGCCAAATATGAAAATGAAATATTATTTGATACGACAGAGAATTTAGATTACAACAAACGTATTGAATATCAGCTATTGCAGACTGGATTAAATCTGATGAATTCTCAAATCAGCTATTACAGGTGGTCATTTATACCAACTTTATCTGCTTTTTATGACTATGACCCGCTATACCAGAGTAACAAATTTTCTGATTTATATAATAAGAACTATCCAACTTCCCTGTTCGGCTTAAAACTGACAATTCCACTGTTTCAGGGAATGAACCGGCTACAGAATCTGAGCAAGGCAAAGCTTCAGTACCAACGAATCCAGCTTGGAATGAACTATCTTAAAAGCGAGATTAACAGTGAATATACGCTGGCTCTTTCCGGGTATATCAGCAACCTGAATGAGTTAAGGATCGCAAAAAACAATATCATCCTTGCAAAGGATATCTTTAACACCGTGAAGCTACAATATGATAAAGGAATCAAAGCATATCTCGAAGTTATAGTTTCTGAAACAGATTTACGGACATCAGAACTTAATTATTTAAATATACTTTTCCGGGTTCTTACCAGCAAGATGGATTTGGAAAAAGCTTTAGGAGAAATAAAAATCAATTGACAAGGAACATTTTTTACTGATAGCTTGATCGCCGACTTTAATTTATGACTCTATGTATAAAATATCTCACATCATAATATATTTTTCACTGGTTGCAGGTTTGCTATCCTGCAGTGAAAATGCAGCAAATAAAAAGAAGGAAATACCTGCCATACCCGTGACAGTTGCTAATGTCAATTTCACAAAGGCAATATTTTACAATTCATATCCTGCAAATATAGTGGCATTAAAAGAGGTAGAGTTGCGCGGACAGGTGAGCGGATATATAACAGGAATATATTTTACTGAAGGGAGAGAGGTTCATGCAGGAGAGAAGCTTTATGAAATTGACCGTCGCAAATATCAGGCAGCTTACGAAGAGGCTCAGTCAAATGTTAAGATTGCGGAAGCTAATCTTGAGAAAGTTCAGCGTGATGCCGACCGATACACTGATCTTGCCAAACAGGATGCTGTTGCAAGACAACTTTCTGACAATGCAATGACAGATCTTAAAAATGCCAAACAGCAGGTAGATGTTGCGAATTCGGTATTGATTCAGGCTAAAACTGATTATGATTATTCTTTAATCAATGCACCTTTTGATGGCACAATAGGTTTTTCCAGTGTTAGACTGGGAGCTCTCATAACTCCGGGACAGACACTTCTTAATACGGTATCTTCAGATGACCCAATGGGAGTTGATTTTGAAATAAGCGAAACTGAACTTAGTCGTTTCCAAAATCTGGAGAATGAGGCGATTACAAATAATGATACAACATTCCGAATTACCCTGCCCGATAATTCAATATATCCCTATATCGGAAAGATAAGTGTCATTGACAGGGCTGTTGACCCTCAAACAGGTTCAATCAGGGTCAGGATAACTGTTCCTAATAGTGAAAAAAAACTCAAACCAGGCATGAGCTGCAAGGTTCTTGTGCTGAATGTAAATGCAGGTCAGCAGATAATCATTCCATCTGTGGCAGTAATGGAGCAATTGGGTGAATATTTTGTCTTTAGAGTAGAAAATAAAAATGTGAAACAGGTAAAGGTCACACTTGGTCCCAGGGTTAATTCAAATGTAATTGTATTGAAAGGGCTTACTGGTGGTGAAACAATAATTGTTGACGGAATACAGAAACTTCACGACGGTTCCGAGGTTACCTGCCTACCGGACAAGCAGGCAATTGGGCTCTCTCCAAAACAACAATAAAGAAAGGAGGTAAATATGGCTTTTAAAACGGTATTTATTGCACACGCACCTGATGCAGATTTTGAAAAACATCATAATCTGATAGAAACAGGTAAATACAAACTTTATACTTATGTTGTAAAAACACAGGACGAAGCGATAAAAATTTGCAAAGATCTTTATGAAAAAGAAAAAATTAATTCAATACTACTTTGTCCCGGCTTCACGCATAAAGATGTAGCCGAAATTTTTGAGGCGCTCGAAAATAAAGTAGCCGTTTGTGTTTCACGAGGCGATAGTCCCAGCAGTAAAATTACCGGCCCAGTTTTGCAAAGGGAATTTTTTGGTAAATGATTTTTAGAATTCATTACTTTTTTTGATGTCTGCAGAACCTCATTATTTAGTAGTTGCACGAAAATACGAGACCTATGGCAAAGGGGGAAAAATATAATGGACAGACAAATCAGATTACAGTATGTTTAAATGCATCGGACAAAAATATTTAAAAACTAATTTTAAAAGTGCGGAGTCAGCACTATAATCACTAATAAAAACAAAATGGAAAACACAAATATATCTGAGAACACAACGATGAAGTGGTATCACTACATCGCAGCATTTTTTGCGGGAACATTTTTAGCCAATGTAGTTCCTCATTTTGTGAACGGGATTTCGGGTAATTATTTTCCAACACCCTTCGCTGATCCACCGGGCAAAGGATTATCATCTCCCCTTATAAATGTATTATGGGCATTACTTAATTTGCTAATCGGTTATTTGCTTTTCAGGTATAGCCGGACGAATGCAAAGAACAAAGTCGCTATGATTGTTTTCTTTGCAGGAATAATATTTATCAGCATTATGCTGAGTATGGCTTTTATGGATAAAGTAAAATAGAATTCTTCTTTCAAAAAACTTGAATCTTATTGCATGATAGCCGATACCTTTATCAAACGTCCAATTACGGCAATAGTAATTTCACTGGTCATTGTCATAGTAGGAACATTGGCGATAACAACCCTACCAGTTAGTCAGTATCCTGATATTTCTCCGCCTGTAGTGAGGATATTCAGTCAATACGTAGGAGCTGACGCTACAACTGTTGAACAAACTGTCACTACACCAATAGAACTACAGGTTAATGGGGTTCCCGGCATGAATTATATGCAGAGCACCAGTACTAACGATGGCACTTCGTCAATAGGTGTCTATTTTGATGTAGGCATCAATGTTGATGTTGCCGCTACTGACGTACAAAACAGGGTAAATATTGCAACTCCCATTTTGCCTGATGTAGTGAAAAGATTGGGAGTTACGGTCCGTAAGCGTAATCCGAGCGGACTTATGAATGTAGCTGTCTTCTCTCCTAAAGGCACACATAACATCCGGTTTCTTGATAATTACACGAATATATTTATCAGGGATGCTCTTATGAGGGTCAAGGGTGTTGGGGATATATATGTAAGAGCCGATGATTTCAGCATGCGTATCTGGCTTAAGCCTGATAAAATGGCAAGCCTCGGGTTGACAGCAACCGACGTTCTTAATGCCGTTCAGGAACAAAATATTCAGGTTGCTGCCGGTTCAATAGGCACACCTCCACAACCTCACAGCCAGCCATTTGAATACACGGTAATTGTTAATGGAAGACTAAGTACCGTGGATGATTTCAGTAAAATTGTTGTCAGGACTAATTCTGCTGCTGGATCTATCGTTTATTTAAAGGATGTTGCACGTGTTGAGTTAGGTAAATTCAACTATTCAGGGGTTTCATTTGTTGACAAGATGCCTGCCTCATACTTGATGATATACCAGACTCCCGGCAGCAATGCACTTGATGTTGCCGATGGTGTTTACAAGACTTTGGCCCGGCTCAGCAAATCTTTTCCGAGCGATGTGGCTTACAATGTGCCCTTTGAATCTGTTTCAATCGTAAAGGTGTCTATAAGCGAAGTCATCAAGACCCTGCTTCAGGCATTGGCGCTCGTAGTGCTGGTAGTATTTATCTTCCTGCAGGACTGGCGTTCTACTATTATTCCCGTTCTTGCAATCCCCGTGTCAATAATAGGCACTTTCATTTTCTTCATACCCCTTGGTTTTACCATTAATAAGCTTACACTCTTCGGCTTTATTCTTGCCATCGGTATCGTTGTGGATGATGCGATAATAGTTGTTGAAGCGGTACGGCGTTATATTGAAGAACAACACCTCCCGCCAAAAGAAGCTGCCCACAGAGCCATGGCAGATATATCAGGACCTGTTGTTGCCATTGCACTTGTTCTTGCAGCCGTGTTTGTCCCTGCCGGCTTTTTGCCCGGCATTGTCGGCAGGCTGTATCAGCAATTTGCAATCACCATAGCCATCTCGGTTCTCATCTCTGCATTTGTAGCCCTGTCGCTCACTCCTGCTTTATGTTCCCTGTTCCTGAAACCCCATCATATCACTAAATCTTCAAAAGGGATTAACTTCCTTTTCTTCTATTTTAATAAATGGTTTGCTAGGAGAACAGAGGGATATACCAATAATGTCAGACTGGCAATAAAGCATTCCCGCTATATTGTTATCCTGCTGGTCATGGTAATCTTTGGCGCTTATATTATGATCATCAAAAAACCTACCGGCTTTATCCCGATAGAGGATGAAGGACGATTGTTTATTACATTCGAACTGCCCGAAGGTTCTTCTACTTCACGTACCACGGATGTGGAAAAGAAAATAATGGACATCCTGAGTCAGATCAAAGGTGTCGGCCATTACTCTGTTGTAGGTGGGCTTAATGTAGTCACCGGTTCCCTCAAATCCAACAGCGGAACGATCTTCTGCCAGTTAAAGCCCTGGGATGAGCGAAAAAGCAAGTCTGAACAAATCTATACTTTAATGGCCCGGATGCAGGAAAAATTCGCAGCCATCAGAAATGCTAATGTTCTTATCATACCGCCTCCTGCAATTCCGGGGCTCGGCGCTACAGGCGGCTTCACTTTTGAGCTTCAGCAGCGCGAAAGCAATGATAATATAAAGACTTTTGAACGAAATGTTTATGCATTCATGGCCGCTGCAAACAAACGTCCTGAGATTGCCCGTGCCATCACTTTTTTTAACACACGTACCCCTAATTATCAACTCACAGTTGACCGTGATAAATGCAAAAAAATGGGTGTCAACCTGAATGATGTTTTTAATACCATCCAGACCTATCTCGGCAGTACCTATATAAATGACTTCACTATATATAACAGGAATTTCCGCGTAATTGCCCAGGCAGATACCCTCTTCAGGAATGACATTGTTGATATGGATAAATATTATGTCCGTAACCAGCAGGGCACCATGGTGCCATTAAGCTCTGTCATGAGCTACAAGGTTAGCGAAAGTGCTTCCATGCTGTCTCATTATAATCTTTACCGCATGGCTGAATTTGTCGGCGATGCAAAGGCCGGATACAGCAGTGGGCAGGCACTCAAAGCATTAGAGGAAACAGCTCAGCAGGTACTGCCACAAGGATATGGGTATGAGTTTTCAGGCTTAAGCCGTGAAGAAATTAAAGCAGGTAACACCTCTACCTATATTTTTATACTATCAATATTATTCGTCTTTCTTTTCCTTTCTGCTTTATATGAAAGCTGGACTGTTCCCTTCACTATTCTTCTTGGAGTTCCTCTTGCTGCTTTCGGCGCCATATTGGCGCTGACACTTACCCCAAAACTGTCGGATAATGTATATGCACAGATTGGTCTTATCACGCTGATTGGCCTTGCGGCAAAAAACTCTATTCTTATCGTTGAATTTGCCAAAGAGCGTGTTGACAGGGGTATTGAAATTGTCGAAGCCACTATTGAGGCTGTTCGTCTGAGGCTGCGTCCTATATTGATGACCTCGTTTGCATTCATCTTTGGAGTATCTCCTTTGGTATTTGCCAGCGGCGCCGGCGCCGTTGCACGTCAAACCATCGGATGGTCAGTCCTTGGAGGTATGCTTGCAGCCACAGCATTAGGAATATTCATAATACCGGTATTATTTATCCTGATAATCCGTCTCAGCTATGGCAAGAAAAAACTCACCAACCTTCAGGCACAACACAACTCATCTCCCACCACTTTTGAACAAAAATAACGCTATCGTTTTTTCATTGTTATCAGCTTATTCCGTGGGTAAAAAAATAATAAAACCATTCACCTATATTTTAGAAGAGCACTTTTATACATGATAATTCACATATTCCAAAAGTATTGCACCTTTTACAATGCCTTTTTGATGTGGCCAAGTGTGATGGGGATGGATAATGATGGATAAAAAAAATCGATTCTTTGATGATTATTAAAAAAATATTATTTTAGATGTCTGTTTCTTGAATACAAAGATACTCTTGCTTCATTATTTGAAAAGTTATTGACTAGTTATCTTTATATATCGAACAAAATTAAATTAGCAATTAATTAACCCAGTAACTTTTTGTTAAAGAAACATTTAAAATTTTAAAAAATGAAAAAGACAATCTTATCCATTGTGCTTGGTTTGTTTTTTATCCCGCTTTTTGCACAAGAACCAGAATTGGGATTACCCGGGGATAATCTGAATTTATCTGGTGTATTGAATATATTCCAAAATTCACCGACATTAGAATCATTCGAAAAAAGTCTTAATGCTAAAAATTCACAGGTAAATAATCTGGATTTAAATGGAGATGGTAGAATAGATTATATTCATGTAATTGATAATGTGAATGGATCTGCACATGATATCGTACTTCGGGTAGATGTCAATGAAACTGAAACGCAAGATGTTGCCGTCATTGAAGTTGACAGGGATGTTAACAATCAGGTACATGTTCAGATTGTAGGTGACGAAGCATTATATGGTAAGGATTATATTGTGGAACCTAATCAAAGTACACCTAATCCTGCATATGGCGGTAATATTAGAGAAAACAATATCTATTATTCACCGGCTTCATGGGCAATTATTGGTTATATGTTTGCACCCAGATATGTAATTTACAGATCGCCTTATCATTGGGGTTATTATCCGCATTACTGGCACCCCTGGAATCCATTCAGTTATCATGATTATTACAGTTTTCATCGTCCCTATTACAATCATTACAGAAGAAGTGACACTTATTATTCACCGGCAGCTCATGCATATTATAATCAACATAGAGTGAGCTCTCCTATAGTAAGGGAAAGATATCACTCTCCCAGAACAGAACCGTCACCACGCAATCATCATGAATCACCTGGTATCCATCAGTCACCACATCCCGTGAATCATCAACCTGCAAGAATAAATAAAGAACCTCGTCCTACGAATCATCAACCTGAAAAAATAAACCAGGCACCACGTCGTACGAATAATCAACCTGAGAAAATAAACCAGTCACCACGTCGTACGAATAATCAACCTGAAAAAATAAACCAGTCACCACGTCGTACGAATAATCAACCTGAAAAAGTAAATCAAACGCCACGTTCTACGAATAACCAACCTGCAAGAGTGAACCAGACGCCACGTTCTACGAATAACCAACCTGCAAGAGTAAACCAGACGCCACGTTCTACGAATAACCAACCTGCAAGAGTGAACCAGACACCGCGTTCTACGAATAACCAGCCTGCAAGAGTGAACCAAACGCCACGTTCAACGAATAACCAACCTGCAAAAGTGAACCAGACACCACGTTCAACGAACCGTCAACCTGCAAAAATAAACCAGGCACCACGTCAAACGAACCGTCAACCTGCAAAACAACCCGTTAAAAGTAATTCAAATAAGAAAAAAGAACCACCGAAAAAATAACCAGAATAGCATAACATAAAATTTCAGTTCAATTGAACTGATTAACTCTTCGATAGTTCTTGCGGGGAGATAAGACAGATGCAAAACCTGCCTGCCGCAGCTACGGTGTACCCACAAATAACACTAAATTTGTAGGATGAATCAAAACATAAACCCAGTCGCATTTTTCCCGGATTATACAGGACATCTTAGTGATTTACGTTTA
>JBEKST010000086.1:0-11096 GCA_049516815.1 Bacteroidales bacterium
TATAAAGAAATCGATCTTACAGGGTCGTCGGCGTCAACACCTTATCTACACAAAAAGGCTATTGAGCTCGTCTGCAGCGGCAGAATAGATCTGAAATCTCTTATAACACATAGACTTAGGCTAGAAGATATAGTCAAGGGCCTTGTGATGAAAGAAATGGTAGAAGGGTTGAAGACGTTAATAATACCGTGACAAAATATTTATCTACATCCGTTTTAATTCTACAATATTATGAAAACTAAATTAGATGATCTGAAGGAGGAGTGTATTCAGATATCGCAGGAAGCTTACAGAAGGGGTCTGATATCTGCCACAGGTGGAAACATCAGCGCTAGACTTCCAGGAGAAGAGACAGTTATAATCAAAAGGACAGGTGCCTCTTTTAGAAACCTCAAACTGAACGACATTATTACAATTGACTTGAACGGAAATGTTGTTGAAGGACAAGGTAATAAAGAAAAGCCCGAACCTCAGGCAGCGACAAATATGGAAAAAATTATCGCTGAATGTGTGGAACAGGTTTTAAAAATTCTTCAACAAAAAAATGAACGCTGATGGATACCGGGCAATTAAAGAAGATGAAGATTATTGCTTATGAGGATAAGGACTTTAAGACCAAAGCAAGTCCTCCTAATGAATATGAAGTTCTTGTAAATCCGGAATCCTATGCGCTATCTTATGTGATTCTTTCAAATGAAGAAACCACTCAAGGTAAAGCGATAAGTACATCTTCATATAATAGTGGTACCCCTCAGACCCTGACCTTTAAATTTCTTTTTGATGGCACTGGTGTTATCCGTTCCGGTAGCGGACCGGCAGGTATTAATATTACCCCGACCATCCTGGGTTTTAGCGACAAAAGAGATGTAGCTACCGACCTTGATGCATTCAAAAACATAGTTTACAAATACGATGGTAAAACCCATCAACCCAGGTTTGTACAGTTGCAATGGGGACCCTTGCATTACAACTGCTCACTGCAAAGAATGACCGTAACTTTCAAATTGTTTAAACCTGACGGCAGTCCGCTTCGTGCCGAAGCAGAATGTACTTTTAAAAGTGAAATTGATGATGCATTGCTGGCACTGATTGAGAATAGACAATCTCCCGATCTCACGCACATCCGTACAGTGATTGAAGGCGATACACTCCCTTTGCTTTGTTACAGGGAATACGGTGACAGTAAATATTATTTTAAGGTTGCGGAAACAAACGGATTAACTGACTTGAAACGATTGATACCCGGAACCAAATTGATTTTCCCGCCTGTTGCTAAATGAGAACAAATGCCGCTAAGTCAATCCTTACCCGGAACCCAAAATACTGATTTAGTCACCTTTACTATAAAGGTCAATGGACAGTCTATCAGTGGCCAGTACCTGGTGCCTTCTATCACTGTATTGAAAGAGGTAAACCGGATTCCCACGGCAAGGCTGATGATTTATGACGGAGATGCCGCAGCGCAGGATTTTTCCGTTAGTAATGAAGCTACATTTATTCCAGGCACGGAGATTGAAATTCTGGTCGGATATCATTCCAATGAAACCTCGATCTTTAAAGGCATTATCCTGAAGCATAGCCTGAAAATACGAAATGACCAATCTCCTCTTCTTATTCTTGATTGTCGCGATAAAACAGTTAAAATGACCGTCGCACGCAGGAACAAATATTTTTATGACGAATCTGACAGTGATATAGCCGGTGAAATAATAGATAATAATGGCCTCGACCACGATATTGAAGACACAGTAGTACAGCATCAGGCAATTGTTCAATATGATTGTACGGATTGGGATTTTATCCTGACCCGGATGGAAGCGAACGGCAAACTATGCGTGGTCAATGATGGAAAGATCACTGCAAAAAAGCCTGATTTCAGTGGTAGTACGGTATTGGATGCGGTTTTCGGAGCTACGATGGTTGAATTTGATGCAGACCTGGATGCACGCAATCAATACCAGGCTTTAAAAGCAAAAACCTGGGATTGTGCGAATTAGTCAATTACAATCGTTGACGCATCTGAACCTCAGATCGAGGAAAACGGAAATATATCCTCTGACGACCTGGCTGGCACATTGAATATTGACGAATACGATATTTCTTCAGGTGAAAATATAACCCAGGACGAACTTCAAAACTTAGCCGATTCCCGGTTACAGAAAGCCCGGATGTCACGATGCCAGGGACGTGTCAGGTTTCGCGGATTCAGCGGGATTAACCCTATGGATTTAATTAATATAGGGGGAGTGGGTGATCGCTTTAACGGTAAAGTACTTGTAACCGGTGTCAGGCATGAAATTGCAAACGGCGGTTGGAACACAAACGTTCAATTTGGCACATCCAATGAATTGTTTGCCCGTCAACCTGATGTTCATTCTTCTCCTGCCGCCGATATGCTGCCGGCCATCCAGGGGCTACAGACGGGAATTGTAACTCAAATAGGAAACGATCCTGATAGTGAAGACCGGATCCGTGTAAGGCTTCCCATCATCGATCCGGATGAAGATGGCATCTGGATGCGCATAGCATGTCTTGATGCAGGGAATAACCGCGGAACTTTTTTCCGTCCTGAAATAAATGATGAAGTCATTGTAGGATTTTTAAATGACGATCCCAGGCATCCTGTTGTTCTCGGGATGTTGAACAGCAGTGCAAAGCCTGCTCCGTTGCAAGCTTCCGATCAAAATGACGAAAAAGGCTATGTCTCCAGAAGTGGAATGAAAATGATCTTTAATGACAGTGACAAATCATTGAAAATTGAAACACCGGCAGGGAAAAAAGTGACGATCAGTGAGAGCGATGGGGTTATGCAGTTAGAAGATGAGAACGGTAACAAAATTACGATGGATTCTTCTTCGGTAAGCATTGAAAGCGCAAAGGATATAACCCTGAAAGCAACCGGTGATTTAACCATTCAGGCAACAAATGTAAAGGTAAACCCTTCGTCAGGTTTTTCATTGAGTTCAGGAGGAGCAAGCATTGATGCAGGGAATGGCAGCGCAAAAATATCAGCTCCGACAGTTTCTATTGAAGGTTCAGGAACAACATCGATCAAAGGAGGAATTGTTAACATCAATTAAATGCTCAGATAATGCCTTTTGCAGCACGAATTACCGATATGCATATTTGTCCGATGTTTAATGGACCTTCTCCACATGTAGGGGGACCTGTTTTGCCACCAGGCTGCCTCACAGTTCTGATCGGCGGCTTGCCCGCCGCATGCTTAGGGGATATGTGCACTTGCGCAGGCCCGCCTGACAGCATAATCATGGGGTCAGCAACTGTGATGATCGGGGGGAAACCTGCTGCACGGATGGGGGATTCAACGGCCCATGGAGGAACAATTATCTTAGGTTGTGCGACGGTCAATATAGGAGGATGATATGCCAGATTCATTTTTAGGAACAGGATGGAGTTTCCCCCCGGCTTTCGACAAGATCACTGACTCTGTTGAAATGACCAGCGATGAGCTGGACATTCAGCGCAGCCTTCAGATCCTGCTTACGACCCGTCCCGGCGAACGTGTCATGCAGCCTGATTATGGCTGTAATCTTGACGAAATGGTCTTTGAACCCATGACAACTACTTTTAAAACACACATACGCGAAATGGTCAAGACCGCCATTTTGTATTATGAACCCCGAATCGAATTAAATAAAATTGAAATAGATGACAGCCAGGAAACGGAAGGAGTCATTCTGGTTATAATCGATTATACCGTTCGTACTACCAATACGAGATTTAATTATGTATTTCCTTATTATAAAAAGGAAGGAACTGAAATCAGGTAATGGAAAATAAGTGCTTGGATAAAAATCTCCTGGTGAACAGCGGCACCAGCCAGTTGCAACGAACTCTCGCAGCCTTGTCTGCCTCCTATGCAAAGGTGGATGAACGGGAAACCAAAGATCTTATCCTGTTTGCTAAAAAATATGGTGCTTATCTGAATTTTTATGATCTGACAAACCTGATTTCAGGCGACTGGCTGGAGTTCATGAACAAAGATGTTGCAGTCGCGATTGCTTTTGTTGCTTCCTGGAAAACCAAGGATTTTTCACCGTTTATCAAATACATATTCGATAAGATACAGTCAGCTTCAACAATAGATGATGCAAAAAAATACTTTAAAGTACTTTTTGACCTAACTTTTACTCTTGCCTCAGGACTCGATACAGTTCTTCAGCTTCTTCCGGATGACGTGGATTACAAAGAATTTTTATCAACTGCCATCTCATCGAAGTTGTCTGGTCCCTTGAAGATCTTGTTTCAATATTATCAGTCTTTCTTAATCCCCCCATCATTAATAATTGATGAAAGTTCCACTTTTCAGGATGACCTGATGCCGGTAGATGTTGTGATATTCTCTCAGGATTTTGTACCGAGCAATCTTCCTGAATGGCAAATAACAATTTCTGCACCTCTGTTGTCATTGACAGGAACAATTCTCGAAAAGATAAATAAGGTCATCACACACAACTTATTCACCGGACCTTTAAAAGCATTCATGGATGGTGTGATAAACATCGTGAATAAATCCCCCGGTTACCTGGAACAAACCCTGAAAAAATATCCCTCTCATACTCCACATTATGCTTTGTATTTAGTTTTTCTCCGGTTATTTCATTTTGCACAGGATCATTTAAACCAGTATACTCAAAATCACCTCGATTTTTATTATAGACAGGTTTTGCAGCTAAAAAATGAACCTGCCGTTCCGGATTTCGTTCATGTTGTTTTTGAACTGCAAAAAAATGTTCAACAGCATTTGCTTGGTAAGGGTACAAAGCTGAAAGCCGGGAAAGACGCGAACAATCATGATTTATTTTATACATTGACGGATGACCTGGTTATACAGAAAGCAAATGTACAGTCACTGAAATCCTTGTTTCTCGATAAAGAAAATACTGAAGCCATAACGTTATATGCGTCTCCTGTTGCCAATTCGGAAGACGGCAATGGCGCCAAATTGAAGAGTCCGGATAAATCCTGGTACCCTTTCCGTAATCCAAAGAATACTCATGATGAGGCTGTTATCGGATTCGCAATTGCATCAAACCTTTTATACCTGAATGAAGGGACCAGGATCATCACGATTTCTTTCACTTGTGAATCCATCAATAATTACTCTGCCGATGAATTAACGAATGTTTTTACAGCGCAGTTTACCGGAAATAAAAAATGGTTTGAAGCTTCAGATTATATCCCTGAAAATTCAAGTGGCAATATTACATTATCGTCTGATCCTAATTCAAACAAACTTAAGCTAAAGATTGTCCTTAATGGCAATGCACCACCAATAGTGCCTTATTCCGCAAAACTTCATGGTGATAATTTCACCGAAGCATTACCTATGGTCAAAGTTCTTTTAAATGATTATTCAAGTTACACTGTCATAAAATCGTTTAATATTTTGACCCTGGATCTGCAGGTTGAAGTTGATTCGGTAAAAAACCTGATGTTGCAAAACAATGATGGCAAAATTGATCTATCAAAGCCATTCAAACCTTTTGGGGAATTTCCTGAGTACGATGCATCCTTTATCATTGGCAGTAAGGAGATTTTCCAAAAACCGCTGCGTGGATTGACAATGAATATAGAATGGCCTGACACAGGAAAACGAAACATCGGCATGATTGACGAATCGTTGATTCAACTTTTTAATAAAACTGATAATTCTGGTTTTTTTGCACTTAAAGAAGGAACGTGGCCTGCAGCACCTTTTACCAGCTTGTATCTTTATGGTAATACACTGGAATTAAACAATGTAAATAAAATTCCCGTGTCGGACCCTGATTTCGGAGCCAATGAAAATTATCAACCATCCTCAGTCAACGGATTTATTAAAGTTCAGCTTAACGATAGTCAATACAATCTTAAAACATATCAGGACCGGGTGAAATCAGTTTTACAAAAGACAGAAACGACCATAACCCCAAATTCAGATGGTTCCTCGACTTACACTATTTCAAATCCCCCAGTTGTTCCTTCTCCACCGTCAGTAATATTTAACTCTGTCAGTCTATCTTATTCAGCCGGTGATCAGATGATCTTTAATAAGAATACTGATTCTGATGTCCGAAAAGATTTCTTTTATCACATAGAGCCTTTTGGATAC
Organism: Bacteroidales bacterium; assembly: GCA_049516815.1. Lineage (GTDB taxonomy): Bacteria > Bacteroidota > Bacteroidia > Bacteroidales > FEN-979 > FEN-979. The sequence goes on from JBEKST010000086.1 coordinate 6,116, forward strand.
CGTGAAATGCATCCGGTTCTGACGGACGATCTGATAACGCTTCTTCCGGTATTCAACCTGGATGATGGCAGTAGTGCCCTGGAAACAGACGATAGCCATAATGGAGGAGAATTATGGATCGGACTGAACAATGCAGAAAACGGAAAAACCTATTCCATCCTGTTCGAAGTTGCTGAAGGCACTGCAAACCCACTTGAGAAAGTTCCGTCTGGTTTATGGAAAGTTTTGTGGTATTATCTTTCCCAAAATAACTGGAAAGTATTTGCAGATCTGTCTGTAAACGATCAGACAAACAATTTGTCCCGATCCGGATTAGTGGTTCTCAGCGTACCCGATGATGCTACCGTGGACAATACAAGAGCCGATAAAGGCTTGATCTGGATCAAAGGAGTAGTTCTTGGTTATAACGGGGCACTTTGCAATATCATCAGTATTAATTCGAATGGCGCCAAAGCACAATTTTTGCAGGTCCCTGAAAATAATATTGAATATCAGGAGATCGTACCACCTAATACTATCAGCAAACTTGCCACTTCGGATCTGGGAATAAAGAAAGTTCAGCAGCCTTATGCTTCATTCGGGGGTCGTGTGCATGAAACAGATGATCAGTTTTACCTCCGTGTCAGCGAGCGCCTCAGGCACAAGTATCGCGCTCTGACTGCATGGGATTATGAACGACTCGTTCTTCAGCAATTTCCTCAAATTCATAAAGTGAAATGTTTGAATCATACCGGCTTTATCTGCGACGACATCACCTCAAAACTCAAATACAGTGAAGTGCTACCAGGCCATGTTACCATCGTAACAATTCCCGACCTGAAAAGCCAGCATAATGTAAACCCACTCCGTCCTTATACCAGCATTGGTTTGTTAACGGAAATAAAACAATATCTTTTAGCCCTTGTTTCACCATTTCTGTCCGCTGATTCCTCCCTGAATGAATATCTTCATCTTGTTAACCCGCAATTTGAAGCGGTTCAGTTTGATTTTAAAGTCACTTTTCTTCCGGGTTATGATGAAACATTTTATAAAAACCTGTTAAAAGATGAGATCAAACGATTCCTGACCCCCTGGGCATACGACATGAAACAGGAAATTGACTTCGGAGGGAAAATTGAAAAATCAGTGGTGCTGAATTTTGTTGAAGAAAGACCTTATGTTGATTTTGTGACCTGCTTTAAAATGAATCAATACATACCAAAAGATAACAGTTCTTCAGGAGAATTATATGATTCACCATTGAAAGACATTGAAGAAGCTGTTGCATCTACGGCAAGATCAATATTGGTTTCATACTATGATGAAGAAACACAGGAAAGTCACCTGATAACCACACCTGCAAATTGCGATTGTAATGGATGATGAAGTGATCATACAAAAAAATCCACAGCTTACCCCGGATCAGGATTATGAATACCTGCGCAGTGAAGGATTAAAATACATTGAAGAACTCGGTAGTAAGCTTTGGACGGACTATAATGTTCATGATCCCGGAATAACCATCCTGGAGGCTTTGTGTTATGCTATTACTGAACTCGGCTATCGTTCTTCATTCCCCATGCAGGATCTCCTTACCAATGACGATGGGAAGATCCCCGATTCACAGACGCTCTACACGGCAAAAACAATTTTCACACAGGCGCCTTTAAACCGGGATGATTACAGGAAGTTGCTGATAGATATTGAAGGCGTTCACAATGCGTGGATATTTACAGATGAAACTTGCAGCCAGGCGACCAAAGGAAGCACTTCCATTATTGAAGTTCCGATTTATGCAGATTGTAAAAATAGCCTGATTACTTCTGAGCATTCGACACCTCATCAGGTCATCCTTTCAGGCTTATATAAAGTTTTACTGGATCTGGATGATGACCCGGTTCTGGGTGATTTGAATAACGGAGAAGTTCAGGTACTTTCCCCGGCGAATTCTCTTCCCGCCGGTGCTGCCAGTCTTACTATCATTTTTCCGATGTGGAATGAAGCTGATCCTGAATTATTCAATCTTGATTCCGACAGTATTAACATTGCCAAAAAACCTTTGGTGACTGCACTTTCCTCAAATAAATGGAATGCTAAGATCACCATTAATTACAACATTAAAATTAATGTAATTATTACCGTTGACCTGCAACCGGAGGAAAGAGACTTGACCATTGATGATATTAACTCTTTCCTGATGAAGGATGGTCCATTCATTAAGAAAGTTTTTACGCTTTATCTTTCCAAAATATCAGCAGCAAAAAAAATTATTCAGACTGTAACCCGCGTCCTGCATGAAAACCGTAATCTCTGCGAAGATTTTGTAAAGATCACTAACATTGAAGATGAGGAAATTGCCATTTGCTGCGACATCGATGTTTCTCCGGATAGCGACATGGAACAGGTGCAGGCTGAAGTTTTTTTCAGGATAGAAGAATACTTTAACCCCTCGGTAAGATTTTACCTGCTGAAGGAGATGATCGAAAAAGGATATACAACTGATGAGATTTTTGAGGGACCAAGGTTGAAACATGGTTTTATTGATACCGATGAACTTGAACGCACGGGATTGAGAGCTGAAATTCACACCTCCGACATTATCAATTTTATCATGGATATTGACGGCGTATTAGCTGTCCGTAATTTTAAAATGATAAAATATGATAGCAACGGTGATCCGGTTCCCGGGGAAACAGGCCAAAACTGGTGTATAACCGTGACCCCATGCCATAAGCCGGTTCTCTCTGAAACAAAATCAAAAATCATTTTTTATAAAAATCAGTTCCCTTACCTTCCTTCTCTTCCGGAAGTAGGCGATACCATAGACTGGCTTAAAGCATCGAATGCAAAGAATAAACTTACAGGCCATGTCGATGATCTGAAAATTCCTGAAGGGCAATATTCTCCGCTCGGCAATTACACAGCGGTTGAGACACTATTTCCTCAAACATATGGAATCGGGCAGGCAGGACTTCCATCCAATGCAACGGATGAAAGAAAAGCACAGGCACTGCAATTGAAAGCTTATTTACTCTTCTATGATCAACTTCTTGCCGATTTCTTCTCTCAATTGAAAAATGCCAGTCAATTATTTTCCACCGATGACAAAATTGTTCAGACCTACTATGGACAATTTTTAGATAACATCAAAGATAGTGATGCTCTCTACAGGAAAACAGGAACAACAAATTTGCTCCGGGAACTCCTGAATATACAGGATTCAACAACGACAAGCCCTCCAAATGATTGGGAAAAGCTGTATGAACCGAATGAAACATTTATAGACCGGCGCAACCGTTTTCTCGATCATCTGATGTCAAGATTTGCTGAATCGTTTAACGATTATGTGTTCCTCATGTACACGCTTGACTTCCAGCAACAGAAAGAAGAAGGGATTGATCCGCTCGATTTGATTAAAAATAAAATTGACTTCCTGAAGGATTATCCGGATATGAGCTATGAACGTGCCTGCGCGTTTAATTATTTTCCGCTACATGATGACTTCACCCTTGACACCTCTCAATTCTGGAATACGGATAATGTGGCTGGACTGGAAAAGAAAATTTGCAGGCTTGGAGGGTTCAGGGATCCTTCGGATACGATTAAAAGTTATTACCGCAGATTTTTATATTGCCTCGGTAGCGCCTCTATCATAACGACCAATGACACACCTCCAAAATTTCAATTTGTCTTTAAAAATAAAAATGGCGATGAACTGACATCCGTGAAAAAATACGATACAGAGGATCTGATGGAAAAAGATTTGGTTGTTTGTCACACACATATTGCAGAAGAAAATTATTTCAGGGTTGAACAATCAGGAACCAAGTGGTATTTTTCGATCATTGATAATGAAAGCAATATCCTGGCGATCAGCAATGATTTTGATACAAAGGAAGATGTTTGCATTTCTATCAAACTATTTGGTGAAGAATTTATCCGGGAATGCGATTTTGAAGGATTACACCTGATCGAGCATATACTTCTAAGGCCGCGGAACCAGGATTTTAATCTGGCGCCTGTATGCCTGGATCCAGATTGTAATTTTTGTGGTGAACAGGATCCTTATTCATTCAGGATGACCGTGGTATTACCATACTGGCCGGAGCATATACATAGTATGGCTTTCCGGAAGTATTTTGAAGAAATGATAAGAAGTGAAGCACCTGCTCATACCATGGTCAGGATATGCTGGATTAACGATGAATCATTGTATGATTTTGAAAAAGCATACTCACAATGGATCATTGAATTGGCAAATTACACACTTGATCCACTTGATCCGCAAACGATTGATCAGTTTAAGAAAGCGAATGATTATTTGATTAGCCTGCTCTTTAATTTGCATAGTGAATACCCACTTGCAACCCTTTATAATTGCAGCGAAAGCGAAGATACCAACCCGGTGATGCTGGGGAAAACAAGTCTTGGAACATTCAAATAACAACGTTATGGGAAATCCTTTGGAATATATAGTTTTTGAACCAGACCAGGTGCTTACCAATAATCACCTGAACGATCTGTTCAAATACCTGGATCATCAAGACAGATGGACACGCAACAAACTCATCGGTACCGGAATTGCCTGCGGTCTTAAAATCGTGAAACATTCCAACAGTATTGAAGTCACAAAAGGTTGTGGAATCACCTCCCAGGGCTATCTGATCATCCAGGAAGATTCAGTATATAACCAATGCACTCTCTATTCACCGGTGATCCAACCCAATGATCTGCCTTTTCAATATGATCAGAACAAAGCATTACTACCCTTTTACCAGGAATTTTGTAAAGGCGCTAAAAACCCAATTTATCTTTTGCTGACCGATCAGGATTCTGTTACTGTAAAATTATCCGGAAATATTCAAATAGATCCTGTTTCATCATTGAACTTTTTAAAGGATTATGTTGTCGTATTGTTTTTAGAGATCAATGAAAATGATTTAAAAAATTGCACCACATTCGATTGCAATAACAAGGGAGAGAAAATGATTTTACAGGTTCG
>JBEKST010000087.1:0-16906 GCA_049516815.1 Bacteroidales bacterium
ATTTTTCTTGTTTCTGTCGGATACATTGCAATTGCATCCACAGCTTCCTGGTTTTCCCGAAGGACCTGCTTTAATAAAGTCCTGCTGTTATCCTGTGCTACACATTTTATCCCTGTAGCAACAACTATCAATAATACTAACACTACTCCACTGAAAATCTTTTTCATAGCTCTATTTTCAAATTATCAATCAATCTTAAGATTAAACCTACTGAACGCAAACCACTTTATCTACCTTTACCAAAGGTACTATTTTTTTACAATTTTAAAACCTTTTCCGTATTTTTTTTTGTTAAAATCCTTTATCAGCTTCTACCGTAGTGTGCCCTTATCCGGATTATTGACATCGAAGGAGAACCATACTTATTTCCAAAGTGATATTACGGTTCTAAACCTATTGAGTCGCATCTTTGTTGTCGAATCTCCTCTTCCCATTATTCAGTCAATTATTATACAGGCCCAAACATCACATATTGTAATAGTCTACGAAAGATTCAAAATTATAAAAGCCTTTATAAAAAGCTGATACGAATAAACATCAATGATATGGATATTCTTTATCACAAAATCTCCAAATCGATTAATTTTGTACCATGGATGAATAAGAATATACCGATTATCCGATTTGTTATGCCTGATTAACTCATATTAAAAAATTCACGATGTTCATAGATTATTATAAAATATTAGGGATAGATAAAACGGCAACGCCAAATGAGATCAAAACTGCCTACCGGAAATTAGCCAGGAAGCATCACCCCGATTTACATCCGAATGATATAAATGCGAAAAAGAATTTTCAGCAGATCAATGAAGCAAATGAAGTATTGAGCGATCCCGAAAAACGCAAGAAATACGATCAATACGGAGAGGATTGGAAACATGCTGATGAATTTGAACATGCAAAACAGTATCAGGAACAAACATCAAATCACGGGGGGGCAAGTTATTCAGGGGAACAATTCCATGGGGATTTTTCCGATTTTTTTGAATCCTTGTTTGGCGGGGCGGCAGGTGGCGGCAGAAGAAGACAGGTGAAATACAGGGGAGAAGATTACAATGCCGAATTGCATCTCAACCTTACCGATACTTATAAAACCCACAAGCAAACGTTAACGGTAAACGGGAAAAATATCCGGATTACGATCCCGGCCGGAATTGAAAACGGACAAACAATTAAAATTTCCGGGCATGGAGGACCGGGAATAAATGGCGGGCCGGATGGCGATCTGTATATTACATTTTCCATTGCCAATCATCCCAAATTTAAAAGGTTGGGAAATAATCTCTATACTACGGTAGATCTGAATTTATATACAGCTGTTTTAGGCGGTGAAATCACAATGGATACCTTGGATGGAAAGGTAAAACTGAAAGTAAAGCCTGAAACGCAGAATGGAAGTAAAATAAAATTAAAAGGGAAAGGTTTCCCTGTTTATAAAAATGAAGGACAATTCGGGGATTTATATATAACCTATGCCATTAAAATCCCAACAAATCTGACGAATAAACAAAAAGCATTATTTACCGAATTATCCAAACTGTAATTTTTAAAACATAATCCATGCAAAGAGAAGATTTGATAGCTATAAATGAGTTCTGCACCATTCATAACGTTGATATTTCATTTATAAATTCATTAGAACAAACCGGGTTAATAGAAGTTACCACCATTAAGAAAGCCGGGTTTATTGATGCCGGTCAGCTTCAGCAGTTAGAGAAATTCATTCGCTTCTATTACGAGTTGGATATTAACCTGGAAGGGATTGAGACCATCACGCATTTGCTGCAACGGATTGTCAGTATGCAGGAGGAAATCAGGATGCTTAAAAACAGGCTTCGTCTATATGAAACAAATGAATAATCTTGATAATTATGGACCAGAACCTACTGTCTTTTTGGAGCATCTCAGCTACAGAATTACTTGACAGGCTTCATACAACGGCCAAAGGTCTTACTGCCGATGAGGCCAGAAAAAGGCTTACAAACTATGGTGCAAATCGCCTGAAACCCCAAAAACGATCTGATGCATTCACACTCCTGGTTGCCCAGTTTAAGAGCCCGATCATTCTCATTCTCATACTCGCAACAGGATTGTCATTGTTTTTGCATAACCTGGTTGATGCCTCAATCATTCTTACCATCGTCGTCATAAGTGGGCTTCTTGGTTTTTGGCAGGAGCACAGTGCATCCAATGCAGTAGCGAAATTACTTGCCATCGTACAGATTAAAGCAGCGGTACTTCGCGATGGAATTCAACAGGAAATTCATGTGGAAGAGATTGTACCGGGTGATGTCGTTATCCTGAATGCGGGTGACATTGTTCCGGGAGACTGCCTGATTCTTGAATCAAAAGATTTGTTTGTTGATGAAGCTATGCTTACCGGCGAAACCTTCCCGGTTGAAAAAGCTGTTTCGGTGTTACCTGCTGAAACTGCCCTTGCACATCGAACAAACGCAGTTTGGATGGGCACCCATGTGATAAGCGGTAATGCAAAGGCATTCGTAACACTTACCGCTAAAAATACAGAATTTGGTAAGGTATCGGAGCGGCTTAAACTAAAAGCGCTGGAAACAGATTTTGAACATGGCATACGAAGATTCGGGTATTTTCTTGGTGAAGTTACGCTGATATTGGTGGTCATCATATTTGCCATCAACGTTTATTTGCACCGGCCTGTCCTGGAATCTTTTCTTTTTTCACTGGCGCTTGCAGTTGGGTTAACTCCACAGTTATTACCTGCGATCATCAGCATCAACCTTGCGCATGGCGCCAAAAAAATGGCTCAAAAGAAAGTGATCGTAAAAAGGCTTGCTTCTATCGAAAATTTCGGCAGCATGAATGTAATATGCTCCGATAAAACCGGTACCCTTACCGAAGGAACCGTGCAGGTAAAATCTGCGCTCGATGTGAATGGAGATCCGAGCGAAAAAGTTTTTCTTTACGCTTATATCAATGCTTATTACGAAACCGGCTTTACAAACCCTATCGATGAAGCCATTCTTAACCACCTTAAGATCGATCTGTCTGAATACCATAAACAGGATGAAATTCCCTATGATTTTCTTCGAAAACGTTTGAGTATAGCAGTCACACATGGTGATATAAATTTGATGGTAACCAAAGGTGCACTGACGAATATACTCGATGTATGTTCATCTGCGGAAACCAAGGAAGGAAGTTTAATAGAAATCGCATCCATTCAGGATCAGATACAGAAACACTTTACAGATTTCAGTAATCTGGGCTTTCGCACCTTAGGCATCGCTTATAAAAATATACCTTCTGGATCGCCCATAAACAAAGCCGATGAAACGAATATGACCTTTGTTGGGTTTCTTACTCTTTTTGATCCGCCAAAGGCAAATATCATTGATACCATTGCCAGTCTGAAGAAACTGGGTGTTTCACTAAAAATTATTACGGGTGATAACCATCTTGTTGCAGCCAGCCTGAGTAAAAAGATGGGACTGTCTGATAATAAAATCATCTCCGGCACTGAACTTCGTCAGATTAGCGATGGTGCGTTGCTCAGGCAAGTGGGCGGGGTTGATGTTTTTGCTGAAATAGAGCCCAATCAGAAAGAACGAATAATCATTGCCCTGCGAAAGGCAGGGAACGTGGTGGGATACATGGGCGATGGGATCAATGATGCCTCTGCGCTTCATGCTGCTGATGTTGGGATTTCAGTGGATACCGCTGCAGATGTTGCCAAGGATGCTGCCGATATCGTATTGCTCGAAAAAGATCTGGGCGTTCTGGTTCAAGGTGTGCGAGAAGGACGAACAACCTTTGCCAATACGCTGAAATACGTGTTTATGGCCACAAGCGCTAATTTTGGGAATATGTTCAGCATGGCCGGAGTATCACTCTTTATACCATTTCTTCCATTGCTGCCAAAGCAGATTCTGCTCACCAACCTGATGACCGATTTTCCCGAAATGACCATTGCTACGGACAGGGTAGATGATGAAATGGTTGATCATCCCAGGCGTTGGGACATCAAGGCAATTCGCAAGTTTATGATTACCTTCGGTCTGGTCAGTTCTGTGTTTGACTACCTGACCTTTGGCCTGCTTTTGCTCGTCCTTCGCGCCAATGAAAACCAGTTCAGGACCGGATGGTTCCTCGAATCAGTTATCTCAGCTTCGATAATTGTTCTTGTTATTCGAAGCAGGAAGCCTTTTTTCAGGAGCAGACCGGGAAAATACCTGTTAATAGCAACGTTGTCGGTTGCTGTTTTAACACTGATTTTACCATCCACACCGCTTGGAACAGTTTTCGGATTCAGCCCGCTCAGTCTCTCTACCTATTTACTTTTATTACTGATTGTGGTGATTTACATTATCGCTGCAGAAATCACCAAAACAATTTTTTACAGGAAAGTCAAGCTTTGAACCAAATGTGTGAATTAGGTTCAGAATAAAAACAGGGATCTTATCCGGAATATTAAAAAGTATTCAACGGGCCGGTTCATAAGCGTGTTTGCCTTTACCTTACCAGCGTAACAAATCCGCTAATTTTTTTTGTATTGCCTTTTGTGTTTTTATCCCCGTACGTCAGAATATAAGTATAGACTCCCGGCTCACAATTACTGCCTCTGAAAGTGCCATTCCATCCATTCCCGGAATCACTTGTTTCAAAAATCATTTGTCCCCACCGGTTATAAATGATCAAATGGAAATCAAGAATCTCGTTCGAAACCGGCCGGAAAACATCATTCAATCCATCTCCGTTCGGAGTGAATGCATTGGGCAAATAAAAATAAGTCAGTGTTGGACAGGATATGATTTGAATACTGTCGGATTTTGAACAATTATTAACCACGACTCTGACCCAATACAAACCAGGGGAAGTGACCGTGATTACGGAATCGTGTGTCCCGTCCTGCCAGGTATAGCTTGTTGCCCCGGCAACACTGGCAATTAAATGGATAATAGTAGTGTCAGTAATACAAGTATCCTTCCCGATATCTACTGAAAATGAAGGTTTGACGAATAAGTGCGTTGTAACGATATCCCTGCATCCGTTTATCGCAGAAAGAGTGTCGATATACGTTCCCGAGGATGATTGTTGTTTACCCCCGGCGAAATAGGTATCTCCAAAGCAGATTAAAGTATCGACTGTGGTAAAGGTATTCGGCTTAAAATCAACATGGATGGAATCTTTGGCAATGCATCCTGAACGATTTGTAACTATTATTGAATAAGTACCTGTAGTGTTAACGGATATGGTTTGTGTTGTTTCACCGGTACTCCAGAGATAGGATTGATAACCATTTCCGGCATCGATTTTAAAGGTTTGGCCTTCACAAAGTGATGTATCGTTACCAAGTTTAAAATTTATTGAATCGACCTCGATTTCTTTACAGGTCTGCTGTTCGGTTGGCAAACCCATATCGACTATAAGTTTAATGGTATAACTCCCTGCTTCAGGAAAAACAACCGGAGAAGGATCGAATTGGGTTGTTATCGGTATTACTGAACTGGTGCAGGGAGGGAAATACAATATGGATAAGGAAGGATTAGAGTTTAAAGCGATACAAAAAATTGTATCTTCAACGTTCAGCGATTCAGATAATGCGACAGTTTCATAAAGTTGGCCCGGGTTGCCGAGAGGAGTTACGGATATTGTTCCACCCAATCCGCCTATAAAATGAATCTGGAAGAGTTGATTTACTATAACATTATGATTGGATAATAATGCGTATGGTTTACCGCATTGAACAAACATGGATATTCCCCGGTTATCATTAATGGTCCACGTTAGATTACCAAGATTAACACCTGTAGGCATATTCAATAATGAATTTCCGAATTGCAGTCGTACCAGGCTGGTTGTGTTGGCCACAAACAAATACCAGCCTGAAGTATCATGGATTATTGCAGGTTGCATCGGGATATAAAGTCCTCCGATATTCCCAAGATCGCTCACAACAGGAATTGAGTTCAATGAGGTTCCCCAGGAAAACCGCGTAATGGTTTTAGCAGGGAAATTTGTACAAAACCCGACCCAGTCCTGCCCATCATAGTCGATCGCTAATCCTTGTGCAATATTCATCACAGCTGAGCTTGCAACCGTTGCCGCAGAAGGTGAAAGGTTGGCCAGTGAAGCACCAAAATCCAACCGGACCAGCGACGACCCGTTTGCTACAAAACCATACCAATTCCCATTGTAGTTCTTTACCTGGATTCCGAAAATATTTTTTGTAAGGATACCGGGAATTTGCAATACATCGTATGCCGGAGTACTTAACATACTGTTCAAATAAGTAACCCGTAAAATGGTACTGTCACCCGAATTGGTAATAAATGCATAAAACTTTGATCCTTCCTGAACCAATGTGATCCCAAGCGGAATATGCAAACGGCCTGGTAAAAGACCTGAGGAAATTCCAATGGGGAAACTCAATGGAGTCCCCGCACAAATTTTCCAGAGATATGTCGATGCTCCCTGTGAGAGATTTGTGATCGTCACTGGTGTGTTTTTACAAACAGTATCCTGAAATGTAAAGTCACAAATTACGGGATTAACATTTCTTTTCTGAGCCCGGCATTCCATCCCGGGGATCATGTGAAGATTAAAAAAAAGAAACGTACAATATATTGGCCACGCGACTCTCATGGGATAAAATTATGAAAAATCCTTACATGATCGTGAAGCAATCTTATTTATAGTGTTTGCTTTTTTTTTTACTTTTGTGCCCTAAAAAAAAAATTCTGAGTCTTATCACTGACACATTTCCGGCTTTGAAAAAAATTGCTCTCCTTGGGTTTCTGCTCATAACAACATTCCTGATAAAAGCTCAACCTTCTGTCAATCTTAATACAGGTAAGATCACCGGGGTCCTCATTGATTCGGTCGATCATAAACCTATCGAGTACGCCACCATTGGATTATCCCGTCAAAATGAGACTGAAATTCTCAATGGCACGGTATCCGATTCGACCGGAAAATTCGTGCTAACAAATATCCCCAAAGGAACCTACCGGATTATGATCAATTTTCTTGGATATGAAAAAAAGGTTCTCGATAATATAATCGTTAATGAAAAAGCTCCTCTGGTTTCTCTTGGAACGATTCTCTTATCCCAGAAAGCCACGACCCTGCAGGGTGTCACTGTAACTGCCGAGAAGAGTATTATCGAAAACAAGATCGATAAAATGGTTTATAATGTTGAAAACGATATAACCTCACAATCCGGTGTTGCCATTGATGTATTAAAGAAAGTGCCCCAGGTTTCTGTGGATGTTGATGGGAATGTGGAACTGCAGGGTAATTCAAATATCCGCTTTTTAATCGATGGGAAACCATCCACCATCTATGGAAACAGCATTGTGGACGTCCTCCAATCGATCCCTGCAAGCCAGATTCAGAGTATTGAAGTTATTACCAGTCCCGGTGCGAAATACGATGCTGAAGGTACAGGTGGCATTATCAACATTTTATTAAAAAAGACGCGGGTTAGTGGGATCAGCGGGAATGTCTCCCTATCAGCCGGAACCCGACTTGAAAATGGTTCTTTCAATATCAATGCACGCACGAAAAATTTTGGAGTGAATGCTTTCCTGAGCGGGAACGCTCAACTTTCATCTAATACGATAATTGACCAGGAACGGTGGACACAGGAATCTGCTAATACAACTCAACTTCTTCAACACACTGATAGTAAATTTCAACGGAATGGTTTTCAAACCGGTCTTGGTTTCGACTGGACCATCAGTAAAAAAGATAACCTTACGGGCGGACTAACTTATAATCATTGGGCATTCTATTTCAAAGGCCTTACAGACCAGAATTCTCTGGTCTATGATTCAACCGGAGGGCCAGGAAGCACATTCCTGAATGATCTTAACGTTATAAACAACTATCATTCAAATTCATTGAACTGGAGTTTGAATTATAAACATACATTCAATAAGAAAGGTCAGGAGTTGAATATTCAGTATAATTCCAGCTATGCTATAAATTTTTCGGATTATCGGCAAACAGAAGGTCAGGGTTCTGCAGATTCAGTTTATTCCGGGATTTATGGCAGCAACCCCGGTACTGATATGATAACGGAAATTTCTGCCGATTATAATCAGCCAATCAATGATAAAATAAACTTGCAGGCAGGTATGAAAGCCTCTCTTGAAGACCAGAAAAGTTCCTCATTAGTTGACACGCTATATTTGTCCACCGGTAGTTATGTGCCTGACTACCCGCAGTCGTATACATTGGATTATAGCCGAAACATATATGCCGCATATCTTACAGGTACATTCTCGCTTTTTAATTTCCTGGATATTAAACCCGGCATTCGCGTGGAGCATACGGATACCCGGATCAATTATGCAGCAACGCCCGGCAACACCATTCCGTCATATACAACTTTCGTTCCCTCGCTGATCCTGTCGCACAACTTTAAGAATAACAATTCACTGAAACTGAGCTATTCATACAGGATTCAGCGTCCGGACTACCGTGATCTGAACCCGTTCATAAACTTGAGCGACCCACATAATATATCGATAGGGAATCCAAACCTGAAACCGGAAGTGCAGAACAGGATCGAGCTGGGATACAATAAATCGTTTAAGAAAGGCGGGAACTTAAATCTGGTAGCCTATTATCGCTGGAACACTGACGATTTTCAGAGCTTCGTGATCTACTATCCTGAGTATAAGATCGGGGATTCTACTTATTCCAATGTCACCGTGACTACCCGTGCGAATATCAGTTCTGAGACCACGATAGGAGGGAATATCTACGGATCATTTCCAATTGCGTCTGTTTTTAATATCCGCTCAAACATTTCACTATATAATCGGGCCATCAGGGAAAAGGGCCCGACCCCAGCCTCGATCAACAGTTTTGAATACCGGATTACCCTGAATCTAAGCTACGAGATCATGAAAACTCTTGCGCTGGAAGCTTTCGGGTATTTCAACTCTGCCCGTACGGCTGTACAAGGTAAACTTCCTTCCTGGTCATCGTATAGTTTCGCCATCCGGCAAAAGCTTTTTCACGATAAAGCCAGCATCGCCCTTACTGCCAGCAACCCTTTCAACGAATATGTGATCATGAAAACTAATCTGACAGGAGAAGATTTTACCTTGAAAAATACGCGTAAGGTGGCTTTCCGTTCGTTTGGCATCAACCTGACTTATAAATTCGGAAAGATGAAATTCCAGAATGAAAGGGAAGAAGAGAACAACAACCTCATGAACGGCCCTGGATTCTGATATACCGACAGGAATGGGTATATATGACTGTATTCTCTCTGTGTAACTCAGTTTTTCCTCTGTGTATCTCCGTGTAATCCCCAAACCGGAAAAAAGTTGTTACACAAAGCTACACAGAGGAAAAAAAGAGGTTCACAGAGAATAAAAGAATATTTATTATTTTTGTTCTATCATTTCCAATAGGGGTGCCTTACTTTAAGGCTGAGATTATACTCTTTGAACCTGATCCGGATAATGCCGGCGTAGGGAGGAGCAGAATTCAAAACACATTTCCCTTAAAGGATTGATTGTTAAAGTTGTTTAATCTTTAAAAGTCAATCTCATGTTACAAGAAAAAGAACTTAGGAACTTTTCATGGAGAAAGTTACTGTTTTCCGCTGCTTTATTTTTTGCATTTTGTTCGCAGGGATATACGCAGGTCACGGTTTCCGGCGCCGTGCGTGATCGTGACTCTGGCAAACCCATGGTTGGAGCACATATTACTATTGAAAACACATTTATAAGCGTTGCCAGTGCGAATAACGGAAAATACCGGATCCGGGTACAGAAACCGGGCAACTGGACGCTGAAACTTACCTTCATGGGGTACCAGCCCATCGTCAGGATATGCCGGTTGGTGCATGATACGATCATAGATTTTACCATGGAGACCAGCGCCATTCTCGGAGAGGAAGTGAATATCATTGCCACGCGGGCGCAGGAGAAGACCCCAACCACCTATTCCATGCTAGACCGTGTCGATATCGAAAAGAACAACCTTGGACAAGATCTCCCTTTCATCATTGAAAATACGCCTTCGGTGGTTGTAACTTCCGATGCCGGAACAGGTATCGGATACACCGGTATCAATATCCGGGGTTCCGATCTTACGCGGATCAATGTCACCCTGAACGGCATTCCATTAAACGATGCAGAGTCACAGGGTGTATGGTTCGTTGACCTGCCCGACCTCGCATCGTCTGCAGGAAGCATCCAAGTGCAACGCGGTGTCGGCACTTCCACGAACGGAGCCGGTGCATTCGGCGCTTCGATCAATGTGCAGACGACACCCTTCCGGCAGGACCCCTATGGCGAACTTAACAGTTCTGCCGGATCGTTCAATACTTTTAAGAACACCTTCCGCTTCGGGACCGGATTGATGGATAACAAATTCGCTTTTGACGGACGGATTTCACGCATCACTTCCGACGGGTATATCGACCGCGCATTTTCGAAACTCACTTCGTTCAGTATTTCCGGAGGATATTATGGAAGGAAAACCACCCTGAAGTTCAATGTGCTGTCGGGATATGAAAAAACTTACCAGGCCTGGGAAGGCGTTCCTAAAGATTCACTCGGCACCAACCGTACCTATAACCCTGCTGGCGAATATACCGACAAAAACGGGAATCTTGCCTATTATAAAAACCAGACTGATAATTATACCCAGACACATTATCAGTTGCTGTTTTCACAGGAGATAAATCATGACTTTAATATCAATGCAGCATTATAACCTGAACGATGTTATCATCGGAACGGATACGATCAAGCAGACTGACCTGATCAACCAGAAATGGCTTGATAATGATTTTTACGGTATCACTTTTTCGGGGAATTATCACCGGGGGGATAGACTGAAGATCACCCTGGGAGGCGCCTGGAACACCTATTACGGAAAGCATTACGGAAAGGTGATCTGGGCAGAATATGCTTCAAACGGAGATAATGATCGAAACTGGTACTATGGAACCGGAACGAAAAAAGATTTTAATGTGTATGTGAAAGCCACTTACACAGTTTTCAGGCATTTCAACCTTTTTGCCGATCTCCAGTACCGGAATATTTATTACAAGATGGATGGAACACTGGAGGATCTCAGGACATTAGACCAGGTGCATGAATTCAATTTTTTTAATCCCAAAGCAGGGATCTATTATACTATCAGTGATAAACAGGATGTTTACCTCTCCTTTGCCATTGGCAACCGGGAACCAAACCGGAACAACTATGAGGTTTCGGAGCCGGGAAATATCCCCACTTATGAAACCGTGAATGATTGGGAACTGGGATATGATCTGAAACTTTTGAATTTCAGGGCAGGCATCAATCTTTATTACATGAATTATCTGAACCAGCTTGTACTTACGGGAAAGATCAACAGCGTGGGAGAGGCCATCATGACCAATGTGCCGCACAGCTATCGTACTGGGATTGAGATCACCGCCGGGGCCAACGTATTCAAATGGCTCAAATGGGATATTACATCTACGTTGAGTGTGAACCGGATCAAGGATTTTACGGAGTATACCGACGTCTATGATGCTTCCTGGAACCTTGTCGGACAGCAAAGCCTTTTTCTGGGTAAAACCGATCTTTCTTTCTCTCCGGGGTTCATCCTTCAGAATAACCTGATCTTTATCCTGGTGAAGAACCTTGCATTGACCCTCACTTCCCGGTACATAGGACGACAATTTATCGATAATTCTTCAAACAAGGACCGTGTTTTGAATCCCTACTTTGTCAGTAATGTGTCTGCCGGATATACCATTAAAACAAAATGGATCAGGGAAATCGGATTCAACCTGGCTATAAATAATATCTTCAGCAATAAATATGAAACCAATGCATGGGTTTACCCTTATTATATGGAAGGGAAGTTGTATGAGTCGAATGGATACTTTCCGCAAGCCCTGATCAATTTCCTGTTTGGAATTACACTGAAGATCTGATCCGGGAAAATGTGAATTTGTTTCATTTATTTTCTTATGTGATGCCGGGCGTAATTTTGAAATTACGTAACTTGCGAAAATTTCAAGAATGAAAATACATTAAACGAAAATTATATGAGAAAAAAAATCGTCACTACTTCACTGCTCTTCCTGTTTGTACTGAGCTTTTCGCTGCTTTTTGGACAAACAACGCAGATCGACCTGACCTCCCCCTTGGCTGTTGATCCTGATGTCAGGATCGGGAAACTGGACAACGGATTTGTTTATTACATCCGGTATAATAAAAAACCTGAAAAAAGGGTCGAGCTAAGGCTTGCTGTCAATGCCGGTTCCGTTCTTGAGAATGATGATCAGCAGGGGCTCGCACATTTTATGGAACATATGAATTTTAACGGTACCAAAACATTTCCCCACAATGAACTGATCGATTTTCTTCAGAAGACCGGTGTGAAATTCGGAGCCGATATCAATGCTTACACCGGTTTCGATGAAACGGTTTATAAGCTTCAGCTTCCAACAGATGACTCGGTTCTACTCAACACGGGATACCAGGTAATGGAAGACTGGTCGCACAATGCATTGCTAGATGATACGGAGATCGACAAGGAAAGAGGTGTCATTGTTGAAGAGTGGAGGATGGGACTGGGTGCACAGGACCGCATGATGAAAAAATTTCTTCCCGTGATTTTAAAAGGATCTGTTTATGCCATCCGCATCCCGATCGGGAAAGTGGATATTATCCAGAATTTCAAGCATGATCTCATTCGCAATTTTTATCACGACTGGTATCGTCCCGATTTACAGGCGATCGTCGTGGTAGGTGATATTGATCCTGCAAAAGCGGAAGCCCAGATCAAAGCACATTTCTCAGGTATCAAAAATCCTCCTTCGGAAAAACCAAGGACTGAATTCGAGATTCCGGATAACAAGGATCCCCTCATCGCCGTTACGACCGATAAGGAAGCTACAGAGAATTATATTCTCATGTTTTACAAGCACCCGTTGAAAAAGGAAAAGAACCTGGGCGACTTCAAGGATAAAATGGCAGCTCAATTGTTTACCGGGATGCTGAACAACCGTTTCAACGAGATCTCTCAAAAGCCGGAATCTCCTTATGTTTTTGCAAGTGCAGATTACGGACAGTTCCTGGCCAGGAATAAAGATGCATACATGGTCAATGCCATGTCGAAAGAAAACCAGATCGATAAAAGCCTGGATATTCTTCTTGCAGAAAATGAGCGGGTAAAACGTTTCGGGTTCACAATAACCGAATTTGATCGCCAGAAAGAAGAGATGCTCAGTCAGTATGAAAAAGCTGCAAAGGAATTCGATAAGACTGAATCGATGAGCCTTACAGACGATTATGTTAATAATTTCCTTACGGGAGATCCGATTCCAGGTGCCCGGAAGGCTTACAAATATGTAAAAAATCTTTTGCCGGAGATAAAACTGGAAGACATTAATGCTCTTGCAAAGGAGTATGTGAGCGACGACAACATGGCGCTGGTGGTCATGGCACCTGAGAAAAGTGGTGTTGAGGTGCCGACAGAGGCTGATATCCTGAAGATCATCAAGAACTCTAAATCCACCGATCTGCAGCCTTATGTTGACAAATTTAAGGAAGAACCGCTTGTTACTGCTGATCTCAAAGGATCAAAAGTAGTCAGCACGAAGGAAAATACTGAACTTGGTTTCACCGAGTTAAAACTCGCCAACGGGGTTACTGTAGTATTAAAGCCCACCCATTTCAAGAATGACGAGATCCTTCTTTCTGCTTATTGCTTAGGTGGCCATTCTTTAATTCCGGATGCTGATTTCATGTCGGCCAATTATGCCACACAGGTTATCGAGAAGAGCGGGGCAGGAGACTTCGATAATGTGGAACTCGAGAAAAAGCTGAAAGGCAAGAACATTGAGATTCACCCCTATATCAGCGATACGAAAGAAGGATTCAGTGGAAACAGCACTCCAAAAGATATTGAAACCCTAATGCAACTGGTATACCTTTATTTCAAGGAGCCAAGAAAAGACACTACCGCTTTCAAAGCCTTCATGTCACAATTGGAAAACCAGGTCAAGTTCATGAAAAGTAGCCCGATGATGAGTTTTTATGATACTCTTTTAAAGTCGGCCTATCCAGGGTACAAAAGGATAGTCATTTTCCCGACACCGGAGCAATTGCAACAGGTCAACCTGAACAAACTTTATAAGATCTATATTTCCCGGTTTGCGAGTGCTAAGGAGTTTAAGTTCTTCCTTACAGGGAATTTTTCCATCGATACAATTACTTCCCTGGTGATCAAATATTTTGGAAGCCTGCCTTCTCTTAACCGGCCCGAAGCCTGGATAGATGTTTCTCCCAAATTCCCAAAAGGAGTCGTTAACAATACCTTATACAAAGGAACTGATCCACAGGGCATGGTTGGGATCGTTATGTCGGAGCTATTCGACTATAATCCTAAGAACCTGCTGGAACTGAATATGCTTAAGGAGATTATTTCCATCAAACTCATTGAAGTTATCCGGGAAAAGATGAGTGGTGTTTATTCTCCGCAGGTCATGATCAATCCTGAGCATTACCCGAAATCGAAATTCCAGTTTATGGTGATGTTTGGCTGTTCGCCGAAAGCTGCCGACAAACTGACCAACGCTGTTTTCAGTGAGATCAAAAAAATCAGGGCAAACGGTCCTACCGAAACCGACCTGAACAAGGCAAAGGAAACATTAATCCGTGCCCGGGAAACCGATCTTGAGAAGAACGAATTCTGGCTTGGCAAGATCGAGTCAGTATATTATGATGGTACCGATCCGGCCACCATCCTGAATTTCAAGGAAAGAGTCAATGCTATTACCATAAAAGATCTTAAACTTGCAGCCGACACCTATATGCTCCCCAAACATTATGTGAGAGTGGTGCTGAAACCGGAGAAAAAATAACCCATGGAAAAAGGCGTCAGCATAAAGAATAAACGGGCCAGCCATGAATATCTTTTGTTACAGGATTTCACGGCTGGTATCCAACTTTCAGGAACCGAGATCAAGTCGATCCGTGAAGGAAAAGCCAGCATTGTTGACGCTTATTGCACATTCAGGGGAAGCGAGCTTTTCGTGATCAACATGCATATCGCGGAATATGTATATGGGACTTACAACAATCATGAACCCAAGCGCGACCGTAAGCTGCTGCTAAAGAAAAGAGAACTTCATAAAATGCAGATTAAAGTCAAGGAAAAAGGATTCACCATCATTCCAACCGTGCTGTTTATCAATGAAAAAGGATTAGCAAAACTGATGATCTCCCTGGCACGCGGAAAACATCATTATGACAAGCGTGAAACACTGAAGAAACAAAATATAAAAAGGGAGATCGAGCGGAATATTTAATTCTGCTCAATCTCCAGACTTTTTAAACACCTCTATGGATCAGATTCTTCAGAACTTGTAACTAGCACCAATATTTATCTCAAAATTACTGAACGGGAAAGTTTGTCTCAGTTGTTTTGAAGGACTGTCGTTGGAAAGTGATTGCGATGCGTCGAAACTTTTTACAAAATCTATTTCGGTTTGCCTTAGGGTAAGTGTGGATAATTCATCTACGCCATTTACCGAGTATTTTGTCAGCTTGTACTTTTTTGGGGAATAATTGATGCCGTTGCAGTCAAACTCGCCGAAAAGACTAAAATGATCATTCAGGTTATACTTCACACCCACGGCAGCCGAAAATCCGAGGGGAACGTTCCCCATGTATTTACCAACGTATTCATAGGTATCAACATTATGAACTTCGGTTTTCTTAAGCATAACCTGCGGAAATACACCGATACTCATGCCAAACCTGGCGTAGGGATCAATCTTGTCGAGCCCTAAGTCCAGAACAACTGAAGGTACAACCTGTAACATCATACCGCTGTAACGATAGGATTCAGAGTGAAAACTAGCTTCCTCTCCCTGAAAATTGTTAATGGTCTGTTTAATCGGGAGACCGAAAAAATCCTTTAATCCCAAGTCTACCCCAATGTGTTTTGTGAACATGTAGCTTGCTCCAATGTTAACATCAAATCCTCTTCCCGGAACAAAATTGATAGACTTATAATTATCATATGACGGATAATAATCTTCATCATAATAATCGCAAGGATCATCATAGCAGAGGCCAATACCGAAACCGCCTCCAAGCCTAAGCGAGAAGCGATCATTGAATTCCGATGACGATCCTTGTGCATGTAAGGTAAATCTCATCAACATGATGAAAAATACCAATAAAGAAAACTTTTTCATTGCTTATGGATTGTGGTTATTGCACTATTGCAAATACAATATTACAACAGAAGTAATGAAAATTGTCAGGTTGATTCAATAATTTTTCTGTTTATGTATTATCCTCGGAGAAAGTGTATTGTTTGAAAATAATCCTGAATAAATCAAAGGTCATTGGGACAATCCGGAAAATCAAGGAGAAGGAATCATCTGCATGGGTTAAGATTATCATAATTAATGTTAAATTGGCCATTATATGTTCAAAGAATTATAATTTTGCGGAAATTTTCTTCCATGCAAAAAGCATTTTTGTTTATAATAACCGCATTTTTTATCTTCTGTTTTTCACTTGATGCAGGATCTCAGAATAAAGGAAAGAAGAAAGCCATTTCTCCCGCAGAAAAGATCCGTTGGTACAGTTTTGAGGAAGCTTATCAGCTGAACAAGAAAAAGCAGAAGAAGATCTTCATCGATGTTTTTACCGACTGGTGCGGCTGGTGTAAGAAAATGGATGCGGAAACATTCACGAACCCAACCATCAGCGAGTATATGATGAATCATTTTTACTGTGTAAAACTGAATGCAGAGCGCAAGGATACTGTAATCATCGATGGGGTGAAATTCACAAACCCAAATCCCACAGGCAGGAGGTCAACACATCAGCTTGCGGTTGAACTACTCAAAGGAAACATGTCCTACCCTTCGTATGTA
>JBEKST010000088.1:0-10717 GCA_049516815.1 Bacteroidales bacterium
TGCAATCCTCGATGAAGCGCAGAATACAACACCCAACCAGCTAAAAATGTTCCTCACCCGGATGGGAACCGCTGCCAAGTTTATCGTTACAGGCGACATCACCCAGATCGATCTTCCAAAACATCAAATTTCGGGATTGGTACATTCCCAGAAAATCTTATCCGGGATCCCGGGTATCGGGTTTGTTTACCTCGACGAGCGGGATATCATCCGCCATAAACTGGTAATCAAAGTTATTGAAGCATACGGGAAGGAGTAGCAACATGGTGCAGTGGTGCAGTGGTGCAGTGGTGCAGTGGTGCAGTTCACTTTTTGAGTTTTTTTCTTGCTTTTGAAAGAACCTGAAGGATGCTAAAGGACTCATCTTTGATATCTTTTATCAAACCTGGGTTGATCAACCCACTTTCCTCCAGTAATTCCAGCCAAAATAAAGTTTCATCACTTTCTTCAATAACGATGCATAATTTGGTATAATGTTCTGCTTCAGATCTGGCCCGACAAGAAGCTCTGAAATTCGCAGCCATGGAAGTCGAACTTCTTAATAATTGCTTCCCAATGATTTTAGATTCATCCTTTGCTCCTAATCTTGAGTACAACCGAACTATTCTCAAAGCAAGCGTTTTCGTTCGCCTGCGAAATTCATCATTAAATGTTTCCATACTGATATCTATAATGTTAATCTTAATCCGGAAATGTTTAAAAGGTAATATGCTTGTTAATAAAATTCCAATAACTGCACCACGGCACCACGGCACCACGACTCTCATATTCTGTAAAATCCTTTATCTTTGCTTAAAAAAGATACTATGTCGAATGTTATCGTAGAAACAGATTTTAACTTTCCGGGGCAAAGCAAGAAGTATGTCGGGAAGGTCAGGGATGTTTATACGATTGAAGACAAATATCTTATCATGGTCGCTACCGACCGGATCTCCGCATTTGATGTTGTGTTACCCAAGGGGATTCCTTACAAGGGACAAGTGCTGAACCAGATTGCTTCCCGTTTTCTCGATGCAACGGCTGATATCTGCCCGAACTGGAAGATCACCACACCCGATCCCATGGTCACCATCGGAAGGTATTGCAAACCCTTTCCGGTGGAAATGATCATCCGCGGCTACCTCACCGGGAGTTCATGGAGAGCCTATAAAAGCGGAAAAAGAGAGATCTGCGGAGTTACTATCCCCGATAGAATGATGGAACATCAACGATTTCCCGAACCCATCGTCACCCCTACCACGAAAGCAGTGGAAGGCCATGACGAGGATATTTCAAAGGAGGAAATCATCCGTTCGGGACTTATTTCAAAGGAAGAGTACGAATTGCTCGAAAAATACACCATTGCTTTGTTCAAACGCGGTACTGGAATGGCCGCACAAAAAAGGCTGATCCTTGTGGATACCAAGTACGAATTTGGCAAAACCGATGGCAGGATCTTCCTGATCGATGAGATCCATACACCCGATTCATCCCGGTATTTCTATATGGAAGGATATGAAGAACGCCAGGCAAGGGGAGAGCAGCAGAAACAGCTGTCGAAGGAGTTTGTCCGCGAATGGCTCATAGCTAATGGTTTCCAGGGACAAACCGGGCAGCAGGTTCCCGAAATGACCGAATCGTGGATAAATCAGATTTCCGAAAGATATATTGAGCTCTATGAAAATATCATTGGCGAAAAGTTTGCCCGGTCCGATGTATCAAATGTCCTCTCCAGGGTGGAGACAAATGTTAAGCAATGGATTATTGATAATGGATAATTGATAATTCAGATTTTAACAATTTAAATTTGCGATCTTCGCATTTATATGTCTTTGCGGTAAAAGAAAAAAAATTATCCATTGTCAATTTTCAATTATCAATTAAATATGATTCCATTTTCCCCTCCACGAATTGATCAGAAAATTATCGATGCAGTGAATGAAACACTGTGGTCGGGGTGGATCACAACCGGACCGAAGACAAAATTGTTTGAGAAGAAACTCACGGAATACGGCGGTCAGAAGGCGACACTGTGTGTCAGTTCTGCTACTGCCGGACTTGAATTGATGCTTCGTTGGTTCGGGGTGGGCAAAGGTGACGAGGTGATTGTTCCGGCCTATACTTACGCAGCTACCGCCAATGTGGTTGAGCACTGCGGCGCCAGAGTGGTTTTTGTGGATTCAGACGATGACTTTCTTGTTTCGCTGAAAGCCATCGAACAAGCCATAACCTTAAATACAAAGGTCATCATCCCGGTCGATGTTGCCGGGTTTCCCTGTGACTATGACGGGATCCATGCGCTGGTCAGCCGGCCGGATATCCAAAAACGCTTTTATCCATCAACCAAAGAACAGGAAATGCTGAACCGGATCCTGGTTCTTTCCGATGCAGCACATTCTCTCGGGGCATGGTACAAAGGGAAAAGAGCGGGAAATCTCAGTGAAATTACGGTGTTCTCTTTTCATGCCGTGAAAAACCTCACCACTGCCGAAGGAGGCGCCATCTGCCTGAATCTTCCCGAACCCTTTGATAATACTACCATCAACAATTCCCTGAATGTGAAATCCCTTCATGGCCAGACCAAAGATGCTTTATCCAAGTCGCATGCGGGAAGCTGGCGATATGACATCATCGAACCTGGTTACAAATGCAACATGACCGACATCCAGGCCTCGATGGGACTAGTGGAGCTGGAACGTTACGATACTGACATGCTTGTGCGAAGAAAACAGATCTTCGATGCCTATGCAGAAGCTTTCTTAGTTTATGATTGGGCACAGGTTCCGGTTTATGAAACCAATGACCGGCGATCATCTTATCATGCTTTCCTGCTGCGGATAAAAGGAATTACTGAGAAACAGAGAGACCTTGTCATCCGGGAGATCTTCCGCAGGGAAGTTTCAGTCAATGTTCATTTTGTACCTTTACCAATGATGACCTATTATAAAACTGCCGGGTATTCCATTTCAGATTATCCTGTTGCTTTTGATAGCTATTCACGGGAAATCAGCCTTCCGGTTTACTATGATCTGACCAATGAAATGGTTAAAACGGTGATAAAGGCTGTTGCCGGGACAGTTGAAAAGATTATATTTTAAAATATTTGTGATCCTTAGTGTCCTTGCGTCCCTACCTACCGGCAGGCAGGTTAGCGGTAAAGACTTCACCGCAGACGCGAAGACGCAAAATAAAACGCTAAGATGATCCGTTTTTTCGACCTTTTGTTTTCAATTTTCGGGTTAATCCTTCTGCTTCCGTTTTTTCTGATCATTGGGATTATCATTGTGATCTGTTCCCGCGGAGGAATCTTCTTCATGCAGGAAAGAGTAGGAAAGAACAACCGGAATTTCCGACTGATCAAATTCAGGACGATGTATTCTGATGCTTATAAACAAGGCGGACTTACCGTTGGAGCGCGCGATTCCAGGATCACACGGACTGGTTTCTTTCTCCGGAAATACAAACTGGATGAACTGCCTCAACTGATCAATGTACTAAAAGGAGAAATGAGCCTGGTAGGTCCACGCCCGGAGCTTCGAAAATATGTAGATCTCTATTCTGAGGAACAAAAAAAAGTCCTAGCTATCAGGCCGGGAATAACCGACATTGCCTCACTGGAATACATTGACGAAAATGAGATCCTTGGAACTTCAGCAAATCCTGAGCAAACGTATATTGAACAAATCATGCCTGCCAAACTGGAACTGAACCGGAAATTCCTGGAAAATAGACGGCTCGGGAATTACTTCCGGATAATCGGGCTAACGATAAAGAAAATTTTCCAGTAGAAATAATTAAGGAACCCGGGTTAGTGCATCACCACCATCTTTCTTGTCATCATAGCATCTCCGGACTGAAGCGTATAAAAATAGATTCCCGAACAATACCCGCTGGCATCAATGATTATTGCGTGTTTTCCAATTTTCATCTTCCCATCCACTATTGTTGTTATCAGCTTTCCTCCGCTATCAAAAACTTTCAGGGTAACACGATCATTGTTTCCTTTAATTTCTATCGGAATGGAGGTAATGTTATTAACCGGGTTCGGATTATTTTGTCCCAGGATGGAAGGATCTATCACAAGTTGCGGAACCTCATCGGGTTTCCCGGCTTCCACCCAGGCTGTATAGATCAGGCTGGCAAGTGACCAGGAAGCATTTTTGAACAAGGCTATCGTAAAAGCTCCGGTATGGTTCCACAAAGCCTGGTAATAGGCAGTTGAAGAGGTATTCCCGGCAACGGAAGTGGCATACACATCGGCCAGCAATACGCTGTCTTTATACAAG
Source organism: Bacteroidales bacterium (assembly GCA_049516815.1). Taxonomy (GTDB): domain Bacteria; phylum Bacteroidota; class Bacteroidia; order Bacteroidales; family FEN-979; genus FEN-979. The sequence continues at coordinate 4,266 of JBEKST010000088.1, forward strand.
TAGTCGTGATATAAGTATGTGAAGATAAACCCGGGGACATCTTCGATAAACTGCGCTGTATCATCTGAATAAATGATGTTGAAACTATACAAACCGATCATATGTGTCTCATAACGTGAATGGACCCCGTCCTGGCTGGTATATTGCCCGTCATAGTTCCTGGTGATGTGCAACGGTTGATGGCCATCGCCGATATAATGCCCGAGATCCGCAGCAAAAAGCGATGCTTTGTTGAAGTCATTGCGCTGAAAACAGGCCTTGACCGAATCGAATGCAGCAATGGTTGCCCAAGGTATGATGCCGTTATCCATCAAAAAAGTGATCCCGTAAATGTTTTTTACAGAATCCTCTGTCATCGGAATTTTTCCGTACAGGATAAATTCGTCGTAATTATCGATATCAATGTAGTGCTTGGGAGGTTCTGTGTTATCCCATGCTTTACGGTCATCGGCAACCGACGCATTATCCGCAAGGATAGCGGTCCAGGAGGCTTTGAGGAAATTCATTCCCGAAGGAAAAGAGGCAGGGGCATGCTGGTTGATAATCCGGTGCCCAACTGAACCCCAACTGGAAAGAATAATCCAGAGCGAAAGTGCAATAAATCTGAAGGTGATATTTGAGATCTTTCTCATAGTGTTTTTTCGGTTAATTTCAGTAATCTCTCAAGATCCTCGATCTTGTCGGGATACCCAAGCTGGGTATAACTGTAGATGAGGTTTCCGATAAGTCTTTTAATAATATCGATGTTGGAACAAGGCGCAAAATACGACCTGTCGGGATTTATTTTCAGCTGCTGGATAAACAGTTCAATTTCTTTTTTTGTAAAGACAGCGCCTTTGTTGAAGGGGTTGATATAAAAAAGAACGTCATCCATGGAAGGCACATCGGCTGCCAATTCCGAAATATAGGCCAGGATAAAATGCTGGGGAAGGTTAACGCCATAAACCGGGATGTTCAACTTTTGTGCGATGATGATGTACAGCATACCGAGTGAAAGTGCACTTCCCTTGCGCGTTTCCAGAAATGTGTTCAAGTAAAAATTCTGAGGGGCAAAAAGATTTATCTTGTTCCCGTCGAAATTATGAACATGATAGATAATGTGGTTGAGAACCTTGATATTTTCCAGGGCTGTCAGGTTGTCGTTCAGCTCCAGCCAGGCATCCATCTTCATCTGCTCCACCCTGATCGTCAGGATTTCTTCACTGAGTTCGGGATACTGGCTGCGGGTCACCAGCAGGTAACCTTTCAGCAGGTCGGAGGAGGATGTATTGATCCAGTTCGTGAACTCAACATGAAGTTCTCCCTGTTGAATGTCCCGGATAATCTCTCCTGCACGTTCCTGGATAAAGGTATCATAGGAAACTTCCAGAACTTTTTCTAAGTACGGAATAGCTTCCATGCCGAAAGAATGGAGCTTCTCACGGATCGAATCAAATACCTTTTCATCCGGCTCATCGAGCAGGTGAACCAGGGCATTCAGTTCTTTATTTTCAAGAGTAGCAATCATTAAGTTGTAAGCCTTACCAGAACCAGATCTATGAGTTTATCAATCAGTGCTTTATAATCCGGGCAGGTTTCATTGGTTACACGGTTGGCAATCACCGCGCACACGGTTATCACCCGGTGGTCCAATAAGTTTCCCAGTCCGTAAATTGCTGAAGTTTCCATTTCAAAATTGATAACCCTTTCATCTTTATAACGGAATGACCGGATTTTTTCGTTCAGTTCCGGATCTGCCAACCCGAGTCGTAAAATTCTTCCCTGTGGCCCGTAAAAACCGGGAGCCGTAACGGTGATTCCTTTGATCGTTTCTTTCTCAAATTTCCGGATCAGCTCTTCCGATCCTTTTACAAAATAAGGTTTTGAAAGATTTTCACTCCAGCCGGTATGTTTCATGAATGCCTCGGACATCTGCAGGTTGAGGGTATCGGATCTTTTGGCGTAAAAATGCAACAGGTTGTCAAGTCCCAATCCGTATGAAGAAAGGGCAAAAGAACCTAATGGTACGTCGGCCTGAATGGATCCTGATGTCCCAACCCGGATTATGTTCAGGGTTTTATGTTCCGGTTTTATTTGGCGGGATGAAAGGTCGATATTGACCAATGCATCTAGTTCATTCATTACAATGTCGATGTTATCCGTTCCTATTCCTGTAGAAAGAACAGTGATCCTCTTCCCATTCAACATTCCCGTGTGGGTGTTAAATTCACGGTTACTGATCCTGCATTCAACCGTATCAAAATGATTTGAAATTACTGCAACCCGGTCGGGATCGCCTACAATGATAACGGTATCGGCCAGTTGTTGGGGCTGAAGTGCCAGGTGATAAATTGATCCGTCTTCGCAGATTAAAAGATCTGCATTTTTGATGACCGACATCTGTATTAATTTTTTTGCAAATTTACGAATAATATCCTCTAGAAAATCAAGCTTTTAATTGATTAGAGAATGAATGTGATCTTGCTGGGTTTTCTTTAACTTTGTGAGATGCAAACTGAAATTATCAATATCGGCGATGAATTGCTGATCGGGCAGGTGATCAACACCAATGCTTCGTGGATGTCAGAACAACTGAACCTGGCAGGATTTCCGGTTCACCGGGTCACTATTATTCGCGACGACCCGCAGCACATATTTGATGCTCTGAAAGAATCGGGGCAAAGGTCGGAATTGGTGCTCCTTACGGGTGGTTTGGGACCCACAAAGGATGATCTCACAAAAGATATACTCTGCAAATATTTCCGGACAAGGCTGATCTTTGACCCGGTTACATTTCAGACTATCGAGAAATTTTTCAATGCAAGAGGATTCCCTGTGACAGCGGTTAACCGCAGGCAAGCGGAGATCCCTGAAAACTGTGTTGCAATTCCCAATGCGAACGGAACTGCCCCGGGGATGTGGTTCGAAGAAGAAACAGCGGATGCAGGAAAAAAGCATGTATTTGTTTCCATGCCTGGTGTTCCATTCGAGATGAAAGCCATGCTTATCAATGAAGTGATCCCACGGCTGAAACAGTATTTTCATCCGGTTATCGTTCTCCATCATACCCTCCTGACCCAGGGCATAGGGGAATCATTTTTATCCGACATCCTGGAAAATTGGGAAACCAACCTTCCGGCAAACATTCACCTGGCCTATCTCCCCCAGCCCGGAATCGTACGGCTGAGGCTTACAGGACAAAGTGACGATGAGTCCCGTCTGCAAAAGCAGATGAATGTGGAAGTAGCGAAGTTGAAATCCTTGTTGCAAGACTATATCTTTGGCGAAGGCGATGCTACCCTTGAAGCAGTTGTCGGAAAGCTGCTGAAAGAGACGGGTAGTACACTGGCAACAGCTGAGAGCTGTACGGGAGGCTATATTGCACACATGATTACGAGCATACCGGGAAGTTCCGCCTATTACAAAGGAAGCATCATCGCTTATTCGAATGATATCAAGATGAAAGAATTGGGAGTGAGTGAGAAGGCGCTCATAGAATACGGGGCGGTTAGTGAAGAGGTGGTAAAGCAGATGGCCGGAAATGTCCGGTCCCGTTTTGGCTGTGATTATTCCATCGCCGTTTCCGGTATTGCAGGTCCCGATGGAGGCACGAAGGATAAGCCGGTTGGATTAGCCTGGATTGCGGTTGCCGGACCCTCCGGAATTCAGGCAAATAAATATCTTTTCGGGAATAACCGTGAACGAAATATCCGGAGAGCGGCACTTCAAGCACTTAACCTGCTTCGGAAGAAGATTCTAGGGAAACAATAAAAATTACGGATTTGGAATTTCGAATTATAAATCTTCGCGGACTTTGCAGTTAAGAATGAGGGTCAGAACTAGTGAAAACGAATACGAAATTAAATATAAAACTTTCTAAATCCCCTACCCTTCCAGGTGAACAGATGATGTTGTCATAAAAAAGAATTATATGGAAATAATTCTGAAAGATTTAATAAATAATGATGATATTCATAAATTCAAGGATATTTTGACTGAGTTTTACGAAGAGATTGAACATAATATCGTACCTGATAATGATTTGGAAATAATAATTTCGGATTTTATTAACAAAGGATATATTAAGATCGCAGTATCGAATAATGAAATAATAGGATTTATTTGTATAATTGAGTCATCTGCAATTTACGCCGGCGGAAAATTCGGAGTCATCAATGAATTATATGTGAAGCCACGGTTCAGGTCCAAAGGGATAGGAAAAAAAATATTATTGTATGCTGACCAATTAAAAGAAATGAAAGGATGGTCCAGATTAGAACTATCTACACCCGAGGAATTAAAGTGGAAGCGGACATTGAACTTTTATTTAAAAGAAGGGTTCACTCCAACTGGCGTTAGAATGAAAAAATAAGCCATTACAAAGCCAATATTACTGGTACTTTTAAGGGGAATTAATATGACGAATTTTAACATCAAGAAATATATTCCTTATTTGCTGTGTGTTTTTGTGCTTGTATTTCTGATCAGGGAAGCACTGGATTATGGCGATTTCAAAGCCTTTTTGGAAGCTGCAAAATTAATGGCAGCCCGAAAAGACCCTTACCATGTATGGATTTTTATCAGTGAAGGTAACTATGCCCTCTATTTCTACAGCCCGTTATGGGCAATCTTATTGATACCATTCAGTTATCTTCCAAACGTTATCCCAAACTTTCTTTGGTTACTGGCAAACACCTACTTTTTATACCGGATCTGGAAATTACTTACAACTTATATTGATCTTCAAAACCTGTCTAAGAAGCAAGTAAAGTGGCTTCTTCTTCTAAGTATACTCCTGAGTTTAAGATATATTTTGTACAATTTTGGAATGATTCAAATGACGATCTTCTTACTTTGGGGTTCGCTGGAAAGTCTTTCCCTTTTCAGAAACAAAAAATATTTGGCAGGAGGTGCGCTCCTGGCTTTAATTATCAATATTAAAATTTTACCGATAGTTCTGATTCCATATTTAATCTATCGTAAGGAGGTAAAGGGCACCTTGAGTACCTTGTTGTTCAGTATACTGTTCTTGATTCTACCTTGTCTGTTTTTAGGTTGGTCAATGAATTTGTTCATGCTTTCGGAGTGGTGGAGCGTTATAAATCCAAACAGCACTGAACACATACTGGAGTCTGATCTTGGACTCCATAGTTTGACGGCATTAATTCCCTCACTTCTCACTAAAACCGATGGTGTTTTACCCTATTCACGAAATATCTTAAATCTTGATTTAAAAACAGCAACTCTTATTTTGAATACTGTTAGAGCCGGTTTAATACTTTTCACGCTCTATTTTTTAAGATGGCCGCCTTTCAAACAAGCGGAATCAAGATTTAGTGAAATTCGTGAACTAAGCTATATCTTTTTACTTATCCCTTTAATTTTTCCTCATCAACAGAAATATGCCTTTTTCCTGGCTTATCCAGCCTTGTTCTATATATCCTATTTCATTATTATTAATTTTCAACCCGGAACCAGGATCACAAACAATAGAACATATTACGCAGTAATAATATTATTAATACTCTCCTTTGCCCTTATGACACTTACGACAGATGGCTTGATCGGAAGAAATTTGAACCAGATTACTCAATATTTCAAAACAATTACCTATGGGGCAATTATTTTAATTATCATTTTAACATTGTGCTCTCGGGACCAGCGTCGAATTTCCACATGAACCCACATTCTCCAAAGTAAAAATGCTTTTTTCTTTGTAAATTCAAATATTTTTACGAATTTTGCATTCCGTTTTAAAAAGCATCATAAATCACTTACCATGTCAAGAGTTTGCCAGATAACAGGTAAAGCAGTAATGGGAGGAAACAGTGTTTCCCATTCCAACATTAAAACCAAGCGGAAATTCTATCCCAACCTGCAAACAAAGAAATTTTATATCCCTGAAGAAAACAAGTACATCACCCTAAAAGTCTCTGCCCAGGGGATCCGCACCATCAACAAGAAAGGAATCTCTGCCTGCCTGAAAGAAGCAAGGAAAAAAGGTTTTATTAATAAATAACAGGATCAACTATGATATGATATGCTGTTACGCCTTGTAACAGCATTTTTTTTATAATTTGGAGAAGAAATAAAAACTGCGTATTTTCGTTATTTATGCGTTATCTCAAAGAGTTATCCTTCAGAAATTTCCCTGGAATGAAGAAATCGGCTGCTCAAATCCTGACCTTTGTACTCTTATTTTTTCTGTCCAATCTCCTGAATGCACAGGAAAACAATGGAAACCTTGTCCAGTTTTCCGGCATTACCATCACTTCTGACAGCCTCAATGCCGTCCCATACACCAGGATAATCATCAAAAACACAAACCGGGGAACCACCAGCGATGTTTTGGGATATTTTTCTTTCGTTGCACATAAAAACGACACTATTTTGTTCAATGCTCTTGGGTTCAAACCGGCTTCTTTCATCATCCCCGATACCATCACAAAATCAAGGTACTCCCTCATCCAGCT
>JBEKST010000089.1:0-10638 GCA_049516815.1 Bacteroidales bacterium
ATACAAGGGTATTCTGGCCGGGCGATTACGGTACCGTAAATGTGTTCTATGCTTATGCATCCTTCCTGATGGTCGTCCTGACCTATGGCATGGAGACGGCATTTTTCCGGTTCAACGAAGCAGAGGAAAATAAGGAAAGGGTATTCAGCGCGGGAATGATCTCCCTGATAGTTTCATCCCTGGCATTTCTTTTCTTCACATCGGTCTTTGCACAACCGATTGCCCGGTGGATCGATTACCCGGATCACAAGGAATATGTCATCTGGTTTGCCTGGATGCTTTCGCTTGATGCGCTTTCGGCCATTCCCTTTGCAAGGTTGCGTTCACAGAATAAAGCAAAGCAGTTTGCCACCGTTAAATTCATCAACATCTTCATCAATATCGGATTAAACCTTTTCTTCCTCCTTCTTTGCCCTTATTTAGCGAATCACTTCAGGGAAGGGCTCGTTCCAAAGATCCTTCATCTTGTTTACCGGAGCGACTGGAGGATTGAATACATATTCATCTCCAACCTGATCGCCAGCGCCGCTACAATGGTCCTACTGCTTCCCCAGTATAAAAATTTGCGATGGCAGATCGACAAAAAACTTTGGAGGAGAATGATCATCTATGCTTTTCCCTTGTTATTTGCCGGAATGGCCGGAATGGTCAATGAAACTTTTGACCGTTTATTGCTCCGCTACCTGCTGCCGGAAAACATCGCCTCTTATCAGGTTGGGATCTACAGCGCATGTTACAAGATCTCCATCCTGATGACCATATTCATCCAGGCGTACAAATATGCTGCTGAGCCTTTCTTTTTTGCACAGGCCAAAGAAAAAGACGCAAAGATAATGTATGCGAAGATCATGGATTATTTCATCATCACGGTTTCGCTGATCTTTCTTGCAACCATGTTATACCTGAATGATTTTGTCATGCGGATCCTGGTGGGAAGACGCTATTGGGAAGGGAAAGGAGTGATTCCAATCCTGATGATGGCAAACCTGTTCCTCGGGGTTTATTACAATCTTTCCATCTGGTACAAACTTACTTCTAAAACCCTGTGGGGCGCCTGGCTCTCCGTGATCGGCGCCGTGATCACGCTGGCCCTGAATTTCTGGTGGATACCGCTGAGCCCTGATCACCTCATTTATGGTTACCTGGGATCAGCCTGGGCGACCTTCATTTGCTATGCTTCCATGATGATCCTTTCATACCTTATCGGCCAGAAATATTTCCCGGTGCCCTATAACCTTCTGAAGTTTTTCGGGTATCTTGGACTTTCTGTCCTGCTTTATGTCATCAGCGTTCTTGTGCACATTGAACCAGCAGTTCTACGGATCGCTTTTCATACTCTTCTCCTTTTGATTTTTGCCGGTGTGGCATGGCGTATTGAAAAGCCAGGACTGGCAAAGGTCTTCTAACCAAATATTTTTATTAATTTTGCGTTTCATTTCCCAACAATGAAGATCAGGATTGTAAACCATTCCAGGCATTCTTTGCCGTCCTATGAAACTCATGCTTCTGCAGGGATGGATCTCCGTGCAAACCTGGCGGAAGATATCCTGCTGAAACCCTTGGGAAGGGCGCTAATACCCACCGGACTGTTCATCGAATTACCGGTTGGTTACGAGGCCCAGGTGAGGCCGAGAAGTGGTCTGGCAATCAAAAAAGGGATCACAGTGCTGAATACACCCGGGACCATTGATGCCGATTACCGTGGCGAAGTAATGGTGATCCTGGTTAACCTTTCGGCGGAGGAGTACTGGGTTCATGATGGGGAACGGATTGCCCAGATGATCATTTCAAGGCATGAAAAGGCCGAATGGGAAGAGGTTGTCGAACTGAAAGAAACAGAAAGAGGCGCCGGGGGATTCGGGCATACAGGCGGCAGTTAAAAATTACCTGCCTGCCGCCTGCCTGCAGGTAGGCAGGGCAGGCAGGCGAATTACGAATTACAAATGAAAAAAACTTTAGTTATATTGATTGGTGGTTTGCTGCTGGTTTGTTTTTCACAGGATTCTTATGGGTTAGCCAATCATAGGGAGAAGAAAAAACAAAAAACGGATCAATCACACCAAGCGAGGGTTGCTTCGAATATTTCAATGCTGATTGAAGCAAAAAAGAACGAGATTACCGGCAATGAAGAAAAAGCCGAAGAACTTTTCAGGCAATACATCAGCAAATATCCGGATGACGCAACTGCCTATTTTGAACTTGCCCGGATAGTCGCAAACAAAAAACAGGTACATGAAGCAGTTGATCTGGCCGGCAAAGCGGTAAAACTTGACCCTTCAAATAGTTGGTACCAGCTATTTTATGCGGAAGTGTTACAGCTTGATGGCAAGTACAAAGATGCCATATCGGTTTATGAGCGAATTACAGAAAAAAATCCCGATAACCTTGATTATTATTACCAGTTAGCAGCCCTTTACCTGTCGACCGAAAAATACTCCGATGCAGTAAAAGTTTACGATAAGATCGAAAATAAAGTCGGCATTTCAGAGGAGATCAGCCTTCAAAAAGAAAAGATCTACCTTCTTCTGAATGATCTGCCTAAAGCACAGCACGAACTGGAGATCCTTGTTGAAGCCTATCCCGAAAATACCCATTATCTCTCGATCCTGGCTGAGTTTTTTATGAATAATAAGATGCAGGACAAAGGACTGGAAACCTATCGCAAGATACAGCAAGCTGATCCGGAAAATCCTTATGTGCACATGTCGATGGCTGATTATTACCGGAAGAACGGTGAAAAACAAAAAGCCTTCGAAGAGCTGAAAAAAGGATTTGCAAATCCGAATCTTGACATTGACTCCAAAGTAAATATTCTCCTTGCCTTTTTTAATGTCAACCAGTTGCCGGAGGATTCCAAAGCAATGGTATTTGAGCTGACCCGGATTCTTATCAGCGTTCACCCCAACGATCCTAAGGCACACTCGATCTATGGGGATTTCCTGGTACAGGATAAAAAAAATGAAGAAGCACGGGAAGAATACCTGAAAGTCATCACCCTCGACAGCAGCAAATTTATTGTCTGGGAAGAAATCCTGCGACTTGACCTTGTTCTTGAAAAATACGACCACCTGGTTGAATATAGCAAACGGACGATCGAATTGTTTCCCGATCAACCTGATCCCTATCTTTTTGCGGGTATCGGCAGATATCAGCAGAAAAAATACGAGGATGCAGTTAAGGACTTTAACCACGGACTGAAACTGGTAGCGGATAATGATGTATTGCTTTCCGAGTTCTATATGTACCTTGGCGACGCCTATCATTCCTTAAAAGACACATCTGAATCGGATAAGGCTTACGAAAAATCGCTCTCGATCAAAAATGACAATGCCTATGTCCTGAATAATTATGCCTATTACCTGTCGCTTCGTAACCACGACCTCGAAAAAGCAGAAACCATGTCGAAAAAAGCCGTCACATTAGATCCAAAAAATTCTGCTTTCCAGGATACATATGGATGGGTGCTATACAAACTTCAGCGGTACGATGATGCCAGGACCTGGGTGGGCAAAGCCCTGGAAGATAAAGACTCGGTGAGCGCTGAAGTCATGGAACATTATGGAGATATTCTTTTCAAACTGGGCGATGCCGGACAGGCACTTGAATACTGGCAAAAGGCAAAGGCCAAGGGACCCGGATCGGCTCTGCTCGAAAAAAAAATAGCAGAGAAAAAACTCTATGAATAATAGGATTTTCTAACCTTAATACTATAGCTACCTGTAATAACGATGAGTAAAATCAAACAACACCTTTTCATTCTTCCATTTTCCTTCCTTTTGTTGTTGATCATCCTTGCTTCCTGTAGCACCCAGCGAAAGATCATCAAAGCGCCGATCAAAGAAGAAGGTGCGGATTACCTTTTTAAAAAGCTCAAGGAACATGAACTTCAGTATCACTGGTTCACAGCAAAATTTTCTGCAGAATACTCAAATAAAGGACAAACAAATTCCTTTAACGGGCAGATCCGGATCCGGAAGGACAGTGTAATCTGGCTGTCTTTTTCGCCGGCCTTTGGGATTGAGGTCTTCCGGATGATGTTGACCCAGGATTCTGTTAAATTTATCAACAGGATGAACAATACTTTTTTTGCAGGGGATTACAATTATGTAAACCATTACCTCAACACCAACATTGATTTTGATATTCTTCAATCATTCCTGACGGGGAATGATCTCTCTTTTTATGAAAATGGAAAATTCAGGGCAGGAATTGACAACGGAATCTATAAACTGATGACGGCAGAACGCATGAAGCTGAAAAAATTTGTCAGGAACAGTCAGGAAAATCTGAGGGTGCTGATTCAGACTATCTGGATTGACCCGGAAAGTTTCAAGATCACCCATGCGGATGTGAAAGAAATCCGGGAACCGAATATCCAGTTGGATGCACGGTATTCTTCATTTGAAAAGATCGAAAACCAGATTTTCCCGAAGGATATGTCATTTGATATTTCAGCAGATAATAACCTCTCTGTCACCGTCAGTTTCAATAGGATCACCTTTGACATAGCCCAGGCGTTTCCATTTAAAATCCCGCAGAGCTATCGTCCGGTAAAGTGAACCTGCACGTTACAACAGATAACCCATGATGAAGTTTTATCATCCTTTCAGGCAGATTTTTCCAGGCTTCATCCTGATAATCATTCCCGTAGTCCTTTTACCGTTTTTATCTTTTTCACAGGAATCAAAAGAAAAACTCCAGAAAACAAAAAAACAACTGGAAGAAGATATCCGGTATACCACCAAATTGCTGGAAGAGACCCACAAGACAAAACAGAATTCACTTCACAAAGTTATCCTGCTGAACAAGCAAATTGAAAGACGACAATCGCTGATCAGTACTATTTCCGGGGAAGTCGACCAGATCCAGGTACAGATGGAGCTCCAGCACAGGCATATTTTAACGCTTTCGGAGGAGTTAAAAAAAATGAAAAACGAATATGCCCGTATGATCTATTATGCCTATAAGAACCTTAATGCTTACAACCGCTTGCTTTTTATCTTTTCAGCAGAGGATTTTAACCAGGCCTACCGCAGGTTGCTCTACTATCAGCAATACAGCGCTTACCGGAGAACACAGGCGGAACTGATCAGGGATGCTCAGATGACAATAGACAGGAAGCAAAAAGAGCTCGAGGAAACGAGACAACAAAAGTTAACGCTGGCACGGTCGGAAGAATCTGAAAAGGGTCATTTGACACAGGAAAAGGAAGAAAAAGATAAAACTGTTCAACAGTTAAGCCTGAAGGAAAAAGAACTGGAATCTGCGCTGAGGGAAAAACAAAAAACAGCCGAAAAGCTCGAACGGGAGATTGAAAAACTTATTGCTACGGAGATCAAAGCTGCTTCCGAAAGAGCGAAGAGAGCCGATAACCGGAATGCAAAAACAAAAATGAAAACGGTCAGTACCGAGATCCTGCTAACCAATGATGAACAGGTTTTATCCAGCTCTTTTGCCTCCAATAAAGGAAAACTACCGTGGCCTTCGGAACGTGGAGTTATAACAAGTACATTCGGTGAGCACCCGCACCCGGTACTGAAGTATGTGAAAGTGAAAAATAACGGTATTGATATTTCCACCGAGAAAGGCGCTTTGGTCAGAACAGTTTTTAACGGGAAAGTGAGCCGTGTGATGTCGTTTCCCAACCTGAACAAGGTAGTGATCATCCGGCACGGGGAATACCTTACGGTCTATTCCAACCTGGAAGAGGTCAATGTGAAAGATGGACAAACGGTGACAACCAAGCAACTGATCGGCAAGATCCACACCAGCCCGGAAGATTCAAAGACTGACCTTCATTTTGAAATATGGCTTGGAAAAACCACTCAGGATCCGCAGGAGTGGCTTTCGGGCGCTAATTAAAACTGTATTTTGAAACATTCCGGAGAACTTGCTGCCTTACTTACCGCCGTGTTCTGGACGATCACAGCGCTGGCTTTTGAAGCTGCCAGCAAGAAAATCGGATCGATGATCGTCAACCTGCTACGGCTGATCGTCGGGTTTGTCTTCCTCAGCATTTTCACCTGGATCTACCGTGGCTATCTTCTGCCTGTGGATGCATCTGGACGAACCTGGCTAATCCTTATCCTCTCCGGCCTGGTCGGTTTTACCTTTGGTGATCTCTGTCTGTTCCAGTCGTTCGTTGTCATAAACGCCCGTATTTCCATGCTCCTGATGGCATTATCTCCTCCGATGACAGCCCTGATCAGCTGGATAATCCTGGGAGAAGAAATGACGGGTAAAAGCTGGCTTGGAATGATCGTCACCATTACAGGAATCGCATTAGTCGTGCTCAAAAGGGAAGAATCCCCGAAGAAACCCGAAGGACGAAGGAAATTCAGATTTACCTATCCCATCTGGGGCATCCTCCTGGGTTTGGGCGGAGCCTTAGGACAAGCTTTGGGACTTGTCCTGAGTAAATTAGGAATGCGGGATTCCATTGCTGTTGCTTCAGACCGGATCCACGGAATTGCGCAGAGTTATAGTCCCTTCGCTTCGGCCCAGATACGTATAATAGCAGGGATCACAGGATTTGCTATCCTGTTTACCATCATGGGCATGTGGAAGTCAACTTACCAGGCGATCTCCAACCACAAAGCAGTGGTACAGCTCTCGCTCGGCGCTTTCTTCGGGCCTTTTCTCGGTGTATCCTTTTCCCTTCTGGCAGTGCAACTCACCAACACGGGGATTGCCGCCACAATCATGGCCATCGTTCCTGTTCTCATTATCCCGCCATCCATCTTATTATTTAAAGAAAAAGTGACTTTAAAAGAAGTTCTAGGCGCTATACTTGCAGTAAGCGGTGTTGCGTTATTCTTCTTGTAAGATTGCAGTGGCTGTTAATTAAAAATCCGTTTTCATGAAAGAAAATTCAACTGTTGGCGATTTGAGCCCGCAGAATCCGGGAGTACGATTTTATATCGGACTGGGAATCTTTCTTCTTTCCTTCTTTATGCTTCCTACGGGCTTGTTTTTGCAGCGTTTTGCTCACCACCATTTCCTGAGGCATATCATTGTCGGGATATTCTGGCTCACCGCACCCGCAATGAAGATCACCAGTGTAGCCATACTCGGGAAACCTTCCTATCTCTTTATTAAATCGATATTCCGGCATTACTTTGTACGGGTGATCAAACCCTATCATGCCAGCCGCCTGCGTTACAATATAGGCCTGATCCTGTTTTGCCTGCCACTTATTCCGACATACATCATGGCCTATGCCCCCTTGTTTTTCTCATCAAATTTTTACCTGCGTGTGATATTGAATATTTCTTTCGATGCCGTCTTCATCATCAGCCTTTTCGTGCTGGGTGGCGATTTCTGGGATAAACTAAAAGCCTTATTTACCTTTTCGGCAAAAGTGAGTTTCACAGAAAAAAGTCAAAAGGAAAAATAAAAGAGGCATTTTTAAAAGTCACCGCTAAGACACAAAAACGCTAAAAAAATATTTCTTTGTCTCTGTGTTTCTCTGTGAATTCTCTGTGTGACTCAGTGTAATTCCAATTCGGGGATTGTTTCAAATTATTACACAGAGTTACACAGAGAAAATATTAAGGCTCACAGAGATGAAAAAATATGTTGGTTAAAGTTGGTTTCTCCTTAGCATCTTATCGTCTTTGCGTTAAAAAAAATACAATTTATCAGAATCTCAACTTCAGACTTAAGAAAAATTCCCTTCCCGGAGCAGGCTGGTAACTGTTATATTCCGGCCCATTGTTGGGTTCAGTGAATCCAAAATAGCGTTCATCAAAGAGGTTCTTTGCAAAAAGACTGACCTCACTCTTCACAGGCCCGATGTTGAATTTATAGCTCAGGTCTGCACCAAAGGTTGTAAAGCCTTTCACCCAGGAGTTGTTCTTGATGCTTTTGCCATTAACAACATCTGTATACTGGTTGTAGATCGAATCGTCAACCTGGATATACCACTTCGATTGATATTCAACATTCACTCCAACAGTAAAATGTTTCAGGAACTTCACCGCTCCTTCCGCAACAAGTACATGCTGCGGGCACTGTGGGATCCAATGGCCTGATACACTATCAGGGGAAGTATACTGGCAATGGGAATAAGTATAGGCAAGATCGAATTTCAGAAAATCAACCGGTATATAGGATAAATAAGTTTCTACCCCATATCTGGTGCTTGCACCCATGTTCCCGAAAAATGCGGTATTGTTTCCTCTTCCGACAATACTGTAACGATAGAAATCATTCTTCGAATTAACATAAAACCCGTTAACATCATAATAAAATCTTTTTCCAACATCGCCTCTCACGCCTAATTCACCACCCATGAATGTGGAAGGTTTGATCAGTTCATTGAATCCTCCCCAATGCTCCGGATTATTGTACAACTCGTCTTCCGTGGGTACCAGGAATCCTGTACCATAACTTGCATACAGGTTGAGAAATTTTGCGACGTCATAAGCCAACCCGAAACGGAAAGAGGTATTTTGAAATGACCTGTTTCCTGATGGTTGTACGACTGAGTCGGGTAATGGAATATTATTGATGAGTTCATTGTACACGTAATCGTAACGGACATTGAGAGTAGCAAATAACTTTTTCGCTATATCCAGTTTGTCAATAAAGAAAACACCTATACTTCTCTGTTTAATAATCTGGTTGATCAATACGGAATCAAGGTCGAAAGTGGCTTCGCTGAAATGACTGTCAATCCTTCCGTGATTAATGGAGTCTTTTCCTGTTTCAGGAGGAACCGCAAACTCAGTCTCAGTCATTGTCTTTGATTCATAATCCACACCCAGGCTCATATGGTTCATAAGGTTTTCTTTCCCGAAATGAAGATTATACTGTGCCGACAAGCCGCTGTTGACAAAGGGTTTGTGGTCGTCGCCATTATTGGAGGTTTCGCGATAATCATTCAACCGCATAAATCCTTTAACCAGGATATCCTGATTTTTTGAAAGGTCAAATTTCCCAATAAGCGCGCCGGTCAACCTTTTTGTTTTATGAAACTCATTGTATGGAACCGCGTCGGTGTTTGCAGCCTGAGGACCAAATTCTTCATAACGTTCCATGCTGATGCCTTCGGAATTCTGGTTGAAAAAATCAGTATAAGAGAGCAATTGGGTAATTTTAATTTTACTTGAAGGGATCCAGTTCATTTTTTCACTGAAGATATCCCCGTAATAAGCCTGGTGTGTACGATAACCAGTGCTTTGGTTATGAGAATAGGAAACCCTGTAATTTATATTGTCCTGGGTCCCATCAACCTGTCCTAAGACTTTCCAAAAGCCATAGGAACCTGCAGATGCATAGAACAAACTGTTGACAGGCTTTTTTCCTCCATCGGCAGTAAGGATGTTCACCATTCCACCGGTAGCGCCGGCTCCATATAAGGAAGCGGCAAGTCCTTTTACTAATTCGACATTGGAAACGGTAGCCCAGTCAACATCATAAAGGTCGGGAGCAAATCCACCCGGGTCATTTACGGGAATGCCATCGATCATTACGCCGATACCCCTGAACCCACTTTCGGTCAATACACCTTGTCCGCGAATGTAAAAATGAACGCGTGATCCGCCTGATGCACCGTTATCAATCCGCACACCAGGTACAAGCCTTAATGCTTCTTCCGCATCGTTGGTTTTTGAAAAGGTGGTTAACTGATCAGGTGAAACTACGGAAATGGCTGCGGGTATTTCATTCAGTGGTGTTTTGGTCCTGACTGCAGTCACATCAATTTCCCCGAGATTTCTTATCAGAAGTGTGTCTTGCTTCTGAACCGGCTTGTTTTTTTTCTCCTGGGCGGAAACCGGGAGAAAAGCCAGGGACAAGATAAAAATGAGAATAAAATATGTTAATTTCATGGCTTGGATTGGTTAAAAAAAATAATGAATAATGAAAAATGAAGAATGAAGAATGCATAATGATGCCTTCATTACTTTTCCAGAAATAAAAAAGAAAAAAATTTAAACTGACCAGGGAGGCGGGAAAGAGGGCTGGATAGAAATGGAATTAAAATCCTGGAGCGGTCCAAAAAAGAGTAAAATAAAAGAAACCGAAGGAAGCTGAACAGAATATTTATTCAGGAGGGCATGCTTAATTATATGATGCAGCATAGCCTGGCTGTTCTTGCTTCTTTCCGGTAAATTCATGCCGGTAACCCAGGTGGAATATTTATCAAAACGGGCAAGCAATTGTTCTTCTTTGGTATCATTAATGCACCTAAAAACAACAGAAGTTCCTGAAGTTTTGGAGGAAATAATATCATATATCTTTCCGCGGTAAAGGATCTCATCCTTGTCAATCATTTTAAAATTACGATCGGTAGCAGGATTGAGAATGGTGATTTCTTCATACTGGCCACGGAGAGAACCATCACGAATCATTTCTTTCATCTCGTTCTTCACATAGATCTGATCACATTTGAATACAAAATAGTATCCAAAAAGGTTAAAAAACATCATCCCTGCAAAAAAGAGAGAAAAAATTTTCCGTATCATCTGATCACCCTGAATTTTTATCCCGGCAATACAAAAATATAAAATTATCCGAACAATAATTAAAACTATCTTTTTTACCCGTTTACAAGGTTCTGTTTCTCTGACGGGATAGCATAGGTAAAAAAATGAGGAATAAAATATCAGACCTAAAGAAGCTATTTTACAATCA
>JBEKST010000090.1:0-10505 GCA_049516815.1 Bacteroidales bacterium
AGTAGTGACAGAAGGATCAGAATTCGTCTTTGCATGGGATTTGATTTATCAGCTGCAATAATACGTAAAAAGTAAACCTCTATTGCCCTATCTTTGTATTTTCGTGAAAACACTGAAATAATGTTAAAACCGGAAATACAGAAGATCGTAATCCTTGGCGCGGGCCGGCTTGCTGTAAATCTTTCCATGGCCATCCATAAGAAAGGGTATGACATTGTTGAAGTTTGCAACCGGACGGAATCCAAAGGTAAACGCCTTGCCGGGAAACTTAAGGCCAGGTATATTCCGGAACCGGAGATGATCACTTC
Organism: Bacteroidales bacterium; assembly: GCA_049516815.1. GTDB lineage: Bacteria > Bacteroidota > Bacteroidia > Bacteroidales > FEN-979 > FEN-979. Next base: position 309 of record JBEKST010000090.1, read on the forward strand.
TGATGCGGATCTTTATATCCTGGCTGTGAGTGATACGGCCATTCCACTCTTACTTGACCGGATTAAAACCAGGAACAGGCTGATCATTCATACGTCCGGTTCAGTGAAGATGGGTATCCTGAGGAAAGTATCGGAAAATTTCGGAGTGATCTATCCACCGCAAACCTTTACAGACCATAAATTGCTAAATTTCCGGATGATTCCCCTTTGTATTGAAGCCAGTTCCGGAAAGAACCTTCTTCTGCTCAAATCTTTTGCGGATTCACTTTCCGAAAAGGTATATATGATCAACTCCGACCAGCGAAGGATACTGCATCTCTCAGCTGTATTTGCAAGTAACTTCAATAATTTCATGGTTGCCATTTCACAGGAATTGCTCCTGGAAAACGGGATGGATTTCAGGATATTGGAACCCATCATCCGGCAAACTGCAGGGAATGCATCTTCCGGGGATGTCTTTAAAATGCAGACCGGACCGGCAGTGCGGGAAGACAGGGAAACCATCCGTGAGCACCTTCAACTACTTTCAAACCATCCTGACTATAAAAAGATCTATGATTTGATCACACGGAATATCATTCAACGTAAAAAGAAATAATGACTAACTATAAACCATTACTAAAAAATATCAACACCTTCATTTTTGATTATGATGGTGTTCTTACTGACGGCAGCGTCATCACACTGGATGACGGGGAGGCGTACCGCACAACCAGTGTAAAAGATGGCTATTCCTTGCAGCTGGCTGTGAAAAAAGGCTATCGCGTAGTCGTAATATCAGGCGCTAAAGCCGATTGCATGATCAACAGGCTGAAGGCACTGCAGATCAAAGATATTTTCCTGGGAATTGAAAACAAACTGGAAGTATTTAACAACTACCTTTCGGACAATAACCTTAAGGCAGACCAGGTTCTTTTCATGGGAGATGACATCCCCGACTATGAAGTCATGCTGAAGGCGGGTATTTCAACCTGCCCGGCCGATGCGGCTGAAGAGATCAGGAAGGTGGCGAACTACATTTCATATGCACCCGGTGGAAAAGGTTGTGTGAGGGATGTCATCGAACAGGTGCTCAAGATCCAGGGCAAATGGATGAATGATGACGGTTACCACTGGTAAATTATGAATTATGAATTATGAATGATGAATGATGATTGTATTATAATTGTTGAATGAAAAAAATACGAACAATACTTAAACTGATCCGTTGGCAGAATCTGGCGATCATTATCCTTTTGCAGTATCTGCTGCGTTATGGGATCCTGAACACCTTTCTATTTCCCGATCACCCGCGGATGTTGTCGGGGTTGCTTGATTTTTCGCTCCTGGTGGCTGCGACGATAATGCTGACCATTGGCGGAAATCTGATCAACGATTACTTCGATATCCGCATAGATTCCGTGAACAAACCGGAAGACAACCCGGTCGGAACTGCGATCAAGGGCCGCAATGTAATCCTGGCGCACATCATAGTCAATGGCATCGCCATACTGATGGGTTTCTACCTTGCATTCCGTTTGAGATCGTTAAATTTCGGCCTCATTTTCCCGTTCGTTTCAGTGTTGTTGTGGTTGTATTCCGCCCGATACAAACGTATGCTTGTCTGGGGAAACCTCATTGTTGCCATCCTTTCTGCCCTGGTGATTTTTATGGTCTGGTATTTTGAGTTCCTTCACCTGCGCCTTTATCCTTCGGATTTTTCACAGGTAGTACCTGAAATGAAAGAAACGAACCGGTATTTCATTGCGTATGGTTTGTTCGCTTTCCTGGTATCGTTTTACAGGGAGATTATTAAAAACATGGAAGACATTGCGGGAGATAAGGAATATGGCTGCCGTTCAATTCCGATCGTCATAGGGATCAAAAGATCAAACTATATTGTGACCTTCCTTGTTTCATTGACCATCCTTTTCCTGGCATTCGGACAATGGACATTTTTCAACCGCGGATGGATGCTGGTTTTCTGGTATTTTCTTATTGTTATCCAATTCCCGATGTTCTACCTGCTCTATAAACTTTACCGGGCAGAGAAACGGGAAGATTATCATTTTCTTAGCAACCTGTGCAAACTCATCATGTTTGCAGGTATATTATCCATTCAATTAATTTCATCCAGCATCTGGCAAAAATTATGACTAACAAACGATTTCAGGCTAAAAATCTCATCCTCGCATCGGAATCTCCACGGCGTCAATACCTGCTCAAGGAGCTGGGTCTGGATTTTGAGATCCTTGCCCCAAAAATCAGGGAACATTATCCCGACAACCTTACTCCTGTGGAGATTGCTGTGTACCTTGCCGAGCTTAAGTCCGATAATTTTAATGCATCCCGTTTTTCTGAAAACACTATCCTGATAACTGCTGATACCATTGTTTCGATCGATGATCAGATACTGGGGAAACCCGGGAATTACCAGGAGGCCGTTTCCATGTTGCAGAAACTATCCGGGCGCAAACACGATGTGATCACAGCAGTTTGCCTTAAATCGAAAACCCGTCAAAAAACTTTCCATGTCCTTTCCTCGGTTTATTTCAAGGAACTGAGCACGGAAGAAATCGACTATTATATCGAAAATTTCCGTCCTTTCGACAAAGCCGGCAGTTATGGCATACAGGAATGGATAGGGTATATCGGGATCAGTAAAATTGAAGGTTCTTTCTTTAATATCATGGGATTACCGGTCAAAGAATTATACGAAGAACTCCTTCTGTTCTGAAAATTTAATTTCTGCTTTTACTGTATACAGTTACAACCTGAAGCATCCTCAGCAGGCTCCACCGAAACATCATCAATAAAGTAATATGCCGATTTAAAGGTAGATTCATTATTTGGATTCGTCCTCACCCGAATAAATTTATCTTCCTTGTCGAAGTCGCCGATAGTCAGGAATTGCTCCCCGCCTTTAGCTTTATAAAGACCTTTGATGCATAACCATTTTTCCGTGTCCGACAATACCATTCCGTTTGATAATGAAAGGTAGGGAAGAACGATCTTCTTAACCTTCAGATCTTTCAGGATGGATTGAGAAATAACAACGCCCAATTCGTCCAGCGCAAAATCACAATTGCCCAGGCTCACATAAAGTTTTACACAGTATAGCTCATCGCTCTTAAGGGGCTCCTCCAGGTGTGTTTCGAGGTATTCAAAGAACTCATTGTTGTGGAGGTTTTCCGACAGAATCCCCATGTAGCCATGCCCGGAATGGGGGATTTGTCCGCCTCTGTTGTTATATTCGGTGCCGTATTCCAGGGTGGGACTGCAGTCGTTGAAATAATCGGGTGTGCCGATGTTCGGACTAAACCATTCTTCAGCCAGGATGAATTGACCGCTTGAGGTCGGGCATCCGGTTTTGGTTTCAAAATCTGAGTTGATCACCAGGTTCTGGGAAAAACAAACAGCAGGAAACAGGAGGATCAGGAAGCATAAGATTTTCATGGAGCCCGAATTATTCAGAATAGCACAAAGTTACAGGATTTATTGTTAATTTTGGATGCGATATTGAATCATGAAACCGATGCTTAAAAAAGATTCATTGTGGTTAGGTATGGGGATCGGTTTAGTTGGCCCGTTGATCCTCTTTGGCATCATCTGTCTCGTAAGAATTCTCGTGGGACACCTGGCACTGGAGAAGGCAATGTTTGTGAGTGTTGCCCTGAATGTCGTCCCGATCCGATATTATTTCATCAGTGCCAATATGGAACGGACCGGAAGAGGAGTGCTTGCGATGACTGTGATCCTGATCATCGCAGTAACCATAATACATATATGAAGTACTATATCATTGCAGGAGAAGCATCGGGTGACCTTCATGCTTCCAACCTGATGAAAGAGCTGAAAAAGCTGGATGCAGAAGCGACATTTCGTTGCTGGGGCGGTGATCTCATGGCAGAGCAGGGCGCTGACCTTGTAAGACATTACCGGGATCTTGCTTTTATGGGCTTTTTTGAAGTACTGGTCCACATCAATACGATCGTAAAAAATATCCGGTTTTGTAAAAAGGATATCCTCGAATATCATCCTGATGTTTTGATCCTGGTTGATTATCCCGGGTTTAACCTGAGGATCTCCCGGTTTGCCCATGAACACGGGATCAGGGTTTTTTATTACATATCTCCTCAACTATGGGCCTGGCGTTCGTCGCGCGTAAAAACGATCAAAAAGAATGTTGAACGGATGTTCGTTATCCTTCCTTTTGAAAAAGACTTTTATGCACGGTATGGGTACGAAGTCGATTTTATCGGCCATCCCTTACTGGATGTAATCAACGGGGATACAACTCATCCCGGCAGGAAGGCCTTCCTTGAAAGGAATCATCTTCCGGATAGACCCCTGGTTGCTTTATTGCCGGGAAGCCGCCGCCAGGAGATCCGGCTGATGCTTGAATCCATGCTGAAAATTGTTTCTTATTTCGGGGAATATCAGTTTGTCATTGCCGGTGCACCCTCCATCAGTCCTGATTTTTATTCAGGTATCACCGCAGGGTCTTCTGTCTGTGTTATTACCGGGCAAACCTATGATCTTCTTCGTTATTCGGAAGCAGCTCTCGTCACCTCCGGAACAGCCACCCTGGAAACGGCCTTGATGGACATTCCGCAGGTGGTATGTTATAAAGGCAATTTTATTTCTTTCCTTGTCGCCCGGTTGGTGATCCATGTAAAATATATCTCATTAGTCAACCTGATCATGGACAAGGAGATTATTCGTGAAATGATCCAGGATGATCTTACCAGTCAAAATTTACGGAATGAACTGAAAAAAATCCTGGATGGAAAAGAGCGACTGGAAATCATCCAGGCCTATACAAGCCTCAGGGAAAAACTGGGTGGCAGAGGTGCATCCGCTAAGGCAGCCGGCCTGATGATACAATACCTGAAGAAAAATAAAGTTATTAGATAATTAAAACCTAAAATGAAAATGGAAAGATTGAGAAAAACATTTACCTGCTTATTCATTTTTTCAGCCGTATCTGGGATTGCAGTCATGATGGTTTCCTGCCAGCAATCGGCAAATAAACAAAAACAGACTGCAGGTAAAACCGTCCAAACAAGTCAAACTGATACCAGTCGCGTTGTTAAGAACGAAACACCCGCTCCTGCAGCCCTGAACCAGGAGCCACAGAATCCTTCAGGGGCTACTCAGCGAAAGATGTTAGATCACCCGGTTGTATTGGATCATAATTTCAATAAGAATCCCAATGACCCGAACACCAAGATGCTGAATGCCTTTGCGAATAATTCGGTCGAAAATCTTGGCCCGGTCCAAAAGGTCTTCATAAACCCGGATCAGAAAAAAGCCCGGGAACTTTATACTAGCGGATCAAAAAAATCTAGTGATGGCGATCAGGATGGAGCAATCGAGGATTTAACCCAATCCCTCAACCTTTACAAAATGCCCGTCGCGTATTTAAGACGGGGTTTTGCAGAATTATTAAAAGAGGATTACAACAGTGCCCTCTATGACATGAATGAAACAATCAAGATGAGCCCCATTCTTGAAAAAGCCTATTTTGGAAGAGGCGTTTGCCATTTTGAGCAAAAGGACTTCAAAGCAGCAGAGGAAGACCTGAAGAAATTTATCGAAAAGGATAAAACAACCTCTATGGCTTATAATTACCTTGCAGGGTGCCGTTTCATGCAGAAGGATTTTCAAGGCGCTCTGGAAAACTACGATATGGTGGTTAAACTGGATCCGAAGTTCCCGGATGTATACACCAACCGTGGTTTAATGAAACATTACCTGAATGACCTGAAAGGCGCTGTGGCGGATTACGACAAAGCACTGGCCATCGATCCGAACAATGCCACCGCTTATAATAACAGGGGAGGCGCAAAGCTGAACGAGGGGGATTCACAAAGCGCACTGGAGGATTTTAACAAAGCAATCTCACTCAAAACAGATTATGCCGATGCCTATGACAACCGGGGCAAAGCCAAGATCAACCTGGGCGACAAGACAGGCGCCTGTGAGGATTGGCAGAAAGCATATAGTCTGGGACTTGAAGCCACGAAAACGCTGATTGATAAGTATTGTAAGTAGAGTCACAGTAGAACACAATAGAGTTAAACAACTTGATCTAAACTAATGTGACCTACTGTGTCTACTATGGTTAAAAAAATCAGGAGAGTAATCCAATGATCAACGAACAATGAGCAAATTGCAATTTAAAATTTATGTTATCTGTTTTGATATTCCTGAAGTAATTCAGGATTTAACTTAGCGGTGAAAAATAAATAATAAAAAAAGTCACAAAATCACAGAATTATTGAGGAAAATCCTGAATCATATTCTGATACTGTTATTTTTCTCTTCAATTTTATCGTTGTCTTCTTATTCCCAGAAGACGGTTAAAGAACTTGTCGCCGATGGGATCCTGAAAGCGAAACTCGGGGATTACAAGGCTGCGATGGCTTCCTTCGACCAGGCCATTGCGTTGGATTCTATGGGGATCGAACCTTACTATAACCGTGGCATCACCCGAAGTGAACTGAAGGATTACAAAGGCGCCATTACAGACTTCTCGAAAGTGATCTATCTTAAGCCGTCTTACCCGGAACCTTATTTTAACAGGGCACTTGCAAAAGATTATCTGAAGGATTATTCCGGAGCCATCGACGATTACAACAAAGCCATCAACCAGAAAGGGGATTACGTAGAGGCTTACCTGAACCGTGGATTGGCCAAGTTTGATCTGAAAGATTACAAGGAGGCTGCCAACGATTTTACGCGGGCATTGCAATTCCGGCCCAACTACCCGGCTGCCTTATACAACCGCGGACTGGCCCGGTTTAATATGAACGATTATGAAAATTCTATCGCTGATTTTAACGAGGCCATCAAATATGATACGGTTTCGCCCGAGTATTTCAGCAGTCGTGGTGCAGCCAAAGCAGCAGCCGGGTATTTTGAAGATGCGATTCTCGATTTCAGCGTGACCATAAGACTGCTGCCTTCTGATCTCAATCCTTACATGAACCGCGCGCTTGCATATCTTTACCTGAAAGAGTACCAGGCTGCTTCCGATGATTATTCCAAAGTCATCGGGATGGATCCTTACAATGCAGATGCATACCTGAAACGCGGCGTTGCACACCAGTATATGGAGGACATCCCGGGCGCATGTGAAGACTGGAAAAAAGCGGATGAACTGGGTTCTGAGAAGGCCCGGAACTATGTCGAAAAATATTGTTCCCCTTAAACATATTACCTTTTCATTTCTGACCGATTAAGGGATTGATTTCAACCTCCGGGTAATAATGAATCCCTGGCGACAATTTCCCCTGGTAAGGCTGATCCTACCGGTTTTTATCGGCATGGCACCCGGTATCTACTGTGAAACGGAGATGAACGTTCCGCTGGCACTTCCGGGAATAATCTTCCTTTGTTTCGGATTCCTCGTGTTCTTTCCGAAATTCATCTTTTCCTATTCCCTTCGATGGATAACAGGGATCCTGATATTCCTGCTCATCGCGTTGTTCTCCTTCAGGATTATGCTGATGGAAAAAGATACCCTGAGTAACGATTATTTCGGAAACTTCCAATCTATTCAAAGGTACTATATCGGAGAGATCATTGAACCGGTGATCCAGAAGCAAAAAAGCACGAAAGTAATCATGCGGATCACCTACATGAAAGAATGTGGGAAATGGCATAAAACGGTAGGAAGCACACTGGTTTATATCGGGACAAACCTGCGTTCGCAGCTGCTCTGTTATGGCGACCGGCTGGTGATGAATACGCAGTTTACGGTGCCTGAAGGATCACGCAACCCGGGTGGATTCGATAACGGACGGTATTTACGTCTTAGGGGGATTTACCGGCAGGCCAATGTGAAACCGGATCACTGGAGGTTGATTTCCAATGGAAACAGGAACCCTGTTTTTCAGATGGCTCTGTCCTGGAGGGATAAAATGCTGATGCTCCTGCGGAGCAACGGCGTGAAAGGCAGGGAATTCGCGGTTGCAGGCGCATTGCTCCTTGGCTATGTGGATGAAGTCGACAATGACCTCATGCGCGACTATTCGGCAACCGGCGTGATGCATATACTTTCCGTTTCCGGGATGCATGTGGGAATGATCTTTCTTGTTCTTGACAAGCTGCTGGCATTTCTTGAAAAGCGTAAAAACGGGGCCTATGGCAAAGCATTACTGGTCGTTGTTTTTATCTGGCTGTATGCTTTCATTACCGGGCTTTCCCCGGCGGTGATGCGGGCTGCTGCGATGCTGAGCCTGGTGGTGGTTGGCAAAGCCATGAAACGCCATCCCGACATCCTGAATATCCTGGCAGCTTCGATCATCTTTCTCCTGGTTTGGCAACCCATGCTGCTGGCTGATCTTGGATTCCAGCTTTCCTATCTTGCGGTGGCCGGCATTGTACTTCTTTACAAACCGGTATACGACCTCTTTGTTCCTGTCAACGGATTGCTGGATAAAATATGGTCGATCGTGGCTGTTTCGATAGCGGCACAACTGGTGACACTTCCCCTCTGCCTCTATTATTTTCACCAGTTCCCGAATTATTTCATGGTCACGAATATCATTGTGATCCCGCTCTCGAACCTGATCATTTATACCGGGATTCTCGCCCTTGCCCTTGGAAATATTCCCTGGGTCTCACTGGTAGTTACCAAGGCGCTCTCGCTGATGGTCTGGTTCCTGAATACCTTTATTCATTGGATGGGAGCACTGCCATTTTCCGTAACAAGAGGAATTGTCATAACCTTTCCGGAATCCATACTACTTTACCTGGTACTGATCACCGGTGCTGTTTTTATTTCAGGAAAGAAAAAAGTGTGGTTATTTATTTCTCTTTCTTTGATGATCCTGCTATCAGGAAGCTTCTTGCAGGAACAGTTCAGACGGGTATCGGGAAGTACTATTACAGTTTATGATGTCAGGGGAACAGGGTTAAATGATTTTACAACAGGAGGGAAGAGCATTCTTGTTGGCGGACTTTCCGCGCTGAAGGATCCGTTTTTTCATGAGACGATGATGAAATCCCGATGGAATGAGAAAGTAAACGAATTATTCGAATTTCAGAATCCCCTGCCTTCGTCTTGCAGCAGATCCTTTTATTACGGAGGATTTTTTTATAAGAAAGGAAATTTTATCGGTTTCCGGGGAAAAAGGATCGTGATCCTAGATAAGACAATCCCGGAGAAAGTAGTCAGGAAAATGAATGTGGATTACCTCATCGTTTCAGGAAGTCCGAAAGTCAAATTGAGAGATATGATGAAACATTTCAGTCCCGGATTAGTGATCTTTGACGCTTCAAACCCTTCCTGGAAAGTAAAGACCTGGATGAAAGAAGCACATGAACTTGGGGTTCGCTGTTACTCCGTTTCAGTTTCCGGCGCCTTCAGGGAGGAGTTTTAAAAGAAGGTAATCAGGATGCTGGATGCTGGATGCTGGATGCTGTGTCATGGGATATGTGAAAGTCTGGATAAGGTTTTCCGAATGATTGATGCAAAAACACAGCTAAGCCTCATTTGTAATGCCGCTTGGAACTTTGCAGAATTTTTAATTCTGCAAAAACTTAGTTTATACAGACACATGTTTTGATACTTTCAATTAAAAAACCCTGTAACGTGTTATATTACAAGGCTTTTTATTTATTGCTGCGGACCGGATCCCGAGGTGTCGGGACAAGCGGGACTCGAACCCGTCCCGAGTACTCCAATAAAACCGATAACTGCAGTTAAGATTTCCATAAAGAAGGTATTTTAAGATTCAACTGTAAATATTTTTCAGTTTTTCATATCTTTGAGAAAAAATAAATGAAAAAATCCATCCTACTTTCAGTCCTTGTATTTATAATTTGCGGGGCAAACGCCCAGCAGTGGGGATTATATACTTTATACAGCGTAGCAGGCACCAATAAAGCATTTCTGATCGATACGAACAATAACGTCTATAAAACATGGACTATGGCTGCCAATAAAAAAACCAACTTTTCATCCTATTTAATTCCCGGGGATACGCTTGTGAGAACTGTCAGCTACACCGGCAATTTAATTCACAATTTCTACATTTCAGGCGAGGTTCAAAAGGTTGACTGGAATAACAATGTGGTTTGGGACTTTATTTATTCCACAGATTCAACAGTTCTGCACCATGATATTCATCCTTTACCTAATGGGAATGTCCTTATGATCGCACTGGATGTTAAAACTGCTTCCCAAGGTACACAGTCAGGAGCTTT